>NZ_DFMZ01000023.1:2930-66163 GCF_002375825.1 Aneurinibacillus sp. UBA3580 | reverse complement strand
GCCTTGAATTTGTTTTCCTCTGTCCAAATCGCCGCCATTTCCGGGCGGGTATAGCGTGGAATCATGTTACATATCCTCCCTTGGGGTTACTCCCAAATTTGTAATTGTTCGATACCCTGCAATGCGGCTTCGACCGATTCAGCCAGAACATTGATATGACCCATTTTCCGCTTCGGTTTACTGTCTTTCTTGCCATACAGATGAAGCTTGGCCGATCGGGGAAGCTTCTCTATTTTATCAAGAACAGGAGCAAGATGCTCTCCCAGAATGTTAACCATGACAACAGGAGACAGAAGCGCCGTATCGCCAAGCGGCAAATCACAAATCGCCCGAATGTGCTGCTCGAACTGCGAGGTTACACAGGCATCCATCGTATAGTGGCCCGAATTATGCGGCCTTGGCGCCAGTTCGTTGACCAGCACGCTTCCTTCTCCCGTTACAAACATCTCCACGGCGATAAGCCCAACTACTCCTAACTTCTCCGCAATCGTTACCGCCAATTCCTCCGCGCGCTCCGCCACGGCTTGCCCAATACGGGCGGGGACGATGGATACATGAAGAATGTTCTCCCGGTGTATGTTCTCGGCGACCGGGAAGGTCCGAATCTCGCCCGAGACGCTGCGTGCTGCAATGACCGATATTTCTTTAATAAAGGGAACGAACTGCTCGATAATAATGTCCGTACCCGCTTTTGCCAGTTCGCGGTATGCAGGCGCTGCCTCTTCCACTTTGCGAATAACGTACTGTCCCTTGCCGTCATATCCACCGGTTGCCGTTTTCATTACTGCCGGAAGACCTAATTCCAGCACCGCTGTTTCGGCGTCTGTTTCACTTTCAATAATACGGAACGCGGCGACCGGGATGCCGAACGAAGCCAGCGTCGATTTCTCCCGGATGCGGTTCTGCGTGATGCGAAGAAGTTCACTGCCCTGCGGCACATACGATTTCTCCTCCAACACCGCAGCGACATTCGCATCCACGTTTTCGAATTCATACGTAATGACATCGCTTTTTTGCGCCAACTCCAGCGCGCCGTTTACATCAGCATATCCTGTTACGATATGATTATCCGACACCTGAGCACAAGGGCAGTCTTCCGTTGGATCAAGGGTGGCGAAACGATAGCCGAGGGCCCGTCCGGCCAGCGCCATCATCCGGCCAAGCTGGCCTCCGCCCAATACCCCGATTGTCGCACCCGGTTTTATCACTCTTTTCTCACTCATGGCAACTGGCTTCCCTCCAACACATGCCGTTTGACTCTTTCCCGGCGTGCCGTAAACCGTTCCCGAATCTCCGGATACTTATTGCCCAGAATTTGTGCTGCCAGAAGCCCCGCATTTGTCGCCCCTGCTTTGCCGATCGCGACAGTGGCGACCGGCACACCGCCCGGCATCTGCACAATGGAGAGCAGGGAGTCCAATCCGTTCAACGCAGAGGATTTGACCGGTACACCGATGACCGGAAGCGCGGTCTTGGATGCCACCATGCCCGGCAGATGGGCCGCACCGCCCGCGCCTGCAATGATGACCTCCAGGCCGCGCTCTGCCGCCTGCTCCGCATAGTCAAACATCAAGTCGGGTGTCCTGTGTGCGGACACGACCTTTTTCTCGTACGGTACTTCCAGCTCTTCCAGTACCGCGCACGCTTCCTTCATCGTGTCCCAATCCGAGGTGCTGCCCATAATAACACCCACCAATGGCTGGTTCATGCAATATGCCTCCTTTTTCCATAGAAAACCACCATGGCCGATAGCCACAAGCCCTGCCATGAACATGAAGGGAGGAGCGGCTGCCTTGTTGTGGTACGAAGAAAACAGAGAAAAGAACGAGGATGCGATTTCAATGTAGAAAAAGGCAAACGTCTTTTTCTACCCCATATCTTCTTTTCTCTTTTCTTCTTTTTTTCCTTATTTTCACAAAAAAAAGCCCGGACGGTAGATTTCCCCTTACACAGTGAGAAACCTACCGCCTGGGCTTTTATCCCTACGGTGTAGCATGCTATTGCACGCCTGAATCGCTCGGACCTAAAGCCTGTGTTACGACTCCGGAACCCTAGATTCACTTTCCACTCAATTCACCCTTAGTTTAGCAAGCCAAATGAAGTTCGTCAAGACAATTTCCGAACGTTTATATGTTTTATAAATATAACATTCGTTATTATAAACAAAGAAGCCACCTGTGCAGGCAGCTCCTTTTCGCTGTAAGCATTGATTAATCGCAAGCGCAAGCGATGATTACGAGCAGGATGAACAGCACCAAAATTATGCCTATCACATCATCTCCGTTGAAGAAACCCATACATTTCACCTCTTTCCGTTACTTGTGCCTATGCGGGTGTCTATTAATCGCAGGCGCAAGCGATGATTACGAGCAGGATGAACAGCACCAAAATTACGCCAAATTCACCTCTAAATCCTCCGCAAGAACTCATTTTCTTCACCCTTTCCTTTTATTTATGTGTATCGCAGTCTTCGTCAATCACAGGAGCAAGCGATTACCACCAGCAGAATGAATAGTACGAGAATCACCCCAATGCTATCATGGCCGCCAAAGCAACCCATACCGTCTCACTCCTTTCAGCCAGAACTTTGAATCACTTGACATGCTACATACTATGTCCCGGACGAGCAGGCGGTTTGGACGTTCGCCTATCTTTAAACAAAAAAAAAGAGCCCGCTCGGACTCTGTTCCAGACTCATTGCACCGTCAGTCTTGATATTGTTTTTGGATTCGTACAATCTCGGAAAGATTGTCGAAAAAAAGCTCGACAATTTTAGGATCGAAATGCGTGCCGCTGCCCTGGCGGATAATCTCGTACGCTTTCTCATTTGGGTAAGGTTCCTTATACGGACGGCGGCTGGTTAATGCATCGAATACGTCCACTACGGCCACAATCCGGCCGCTCAGCGGAATTTCTTCACCGGAAAGTCCGTATGGATACCCGGATCCGTCATATTTCTCATGGTGGGACAGGGCAATTTCACTCGCCAGCTTAAGCAGCGTGGAATCCGATCCACTTAGTATCTTATAGCCGATCAGCGTGTGCTCTTTCATCTTTTCGAACTCTTCAGGTGTTAGCTTGCCCGGCTTCAGTAAGATTTGATCAGGCACGCCAATCTTTCCGATATCATGCATAGGACTTGCATGAATCATTAAGTTCACTTCATCTTCGCTCATGTCCATCGCGCGGGCCAATACGCCGCAGTAGTGGCTAATGCGCTGGATGTGAGCCGCCGTCTCCGGGTCTTTAAACTCCGCAGCTGACGACAGACGTTCCACGATTTCTCTGTGACTATCCTCCAGTTTATTGTTTAATAACCGAAGCGCCGCCAATGCCTCCTGCAGTTCGGCTGTCCGGCGCATTACTTCATTCTCCAGACGCTGCTTTGCCATGGCCAGCTGCTTGTAATAATGACGTGTCCGCAGAAGTGTATGCACCCTGGCATACAACTCGTATTTATCGATGGGTTTATTCAAAAAATCGTCGCTGCCTTCTTCCAGCGCTCTAATTTTGTCTTCTTTGCTGTCAAGCGCTGTCACCATAATGACCGGGATATAACGCTCTTTCAACGCTCTGATTTCCCGCAGCACTTCGTATCCGTTCATTCCCGGCATCATTACATCCAGCAAAATTAAATCGATATCTTCATTATTCAGGATCAGCAGGGCATCCCCCCCTGTGCAAGCGGAAAGCACGCGATAATTCTTTACCGTCAATAGCTGTTCCAGCACATCCAGATTGTACTCCTCGTCATCGACAATTAAAATATTGGACCGGCCAAGCGCCATCTTTTCTTTCTCAAGTTCGTTCGTAAGCGAAAAAAGGTTCATTGTTTCCGCCCCTTTCCCGTTTATTTCTTTCTATTATTTATGGAAAACATTTGCCAGTCGAACAGTAAAACACGAACCTTTTCCCTGCTCACTTTCTACGCTAATCGTTCCGTTCAAAAGCGAAACAAGACGAGCCGTAACGGAAAGCCCCAGTCCCGTTCCTTTGTATTTGCGCGCAAGCGAGCCATCAATTTGCTTAAACGGCTCAAAAATCATTGCATGATGCTCGGGGGAAATGCCAATTCCGGTATCCTCTACAGCTATCAAAATATCTGTTTCATCTCTGGTCAAACGTACTGTGACAAAGCCTTGTTCGGTAAATTTAATGGCATTGGATACTAAATTCATGACGATTTGCTTTAACTTCTGCTCATCGCTTTGAATCCAGATGTCCGTCTCTCCCTCTATCCGCAAAAGAATGGGCTTATCACCGCGTAAACTCTCCGCATTATGCATACAAAAACGCAGCAAAGACTGAATGTACACCGGTTCAATCACCAGCGCCATTCGGCCCGCTTCCATTTTTGATAAATCGAGAATGTCATTAATAACCGCCAGCAGATGCTTTCCGCTTTCCTTAATCCGCTTTATATTGTTGACCTGCTTCTCCGGTACGGACCCTTCCAATACATCTATTACTATATCGGAGTAACCGATGATTGCGTTTAACGGTGTGCGCAACTCATGGCTCATTGTGGAGAGAA
Source organism: Aneurinibacillus sp. UBA3580 (assembly GCF_002375825.1). Lineage (NCBI taxonomy): Bacteria > Bacillati > Bacillota > Bacilli > Caryophanales > Paenibacillaceae > Aneurinibacillus > Aneurinibacillus sp. UBA3580. Next base: position 61,629 of record NZ_DFMZ01000023.1, on the reverse strand, counting down.
TCTGACTTTTTAGGTTAGCCGCTTCCTGGGCAATCCTTCTCTCCTTCTTCAGTTCTTCAATATAATGCGAATTCTGCAGCGCTACCGCGAATGCGCGGCTAAAGCTCATCATCATTTCCTCGTCTTCCTTGGTAAACCGGAAAGCGCCGACCTTGTCGATGAGAGAGAAGCGACCTACTTCCCGCTTACCGATAACAACCGGCACTTCCAGGAAAGAGTCGCTTCCTTCATGCTCCGAGATAAGGGAGGTGTCTGCGTATTTATTCGAAGAAATGATTCGTTTCTCTTTCCCCTCATTCAATATAATGGTAAGCGTTACTTTTCTTGCCCCGATAACTTGTCCTACTGTCGCGACCATATCTTCTAAAAAACCATCCGTCAATTCCAGACTCCCGTACAGCTTCTCAAGCAGCAAATGAAGGGAGTGAAGCTGCTGCTGCCTATATTTCAACTGTTGCAAATAAAACCGTCGAATCATCAAGATAAGCATAACAAGAGGGACGCCGACAACAACGATAACCACCAGTGCTCGTTGCCATACATCATACAATGTAATAGCGTTGCCAATCGTTTTGGAAATAATGTAGACAAACAGCGTTGTCGTGATGAAAATTCCAAGAAACGCCATGATCACAGCCGTAACCGCACTCTGATTCCATCCAACTTTCTCAAATTGGATCGGAAATCCATTGCGATACAAATCCCGTTGAACCTGCATGAGAATACCAAAATAAAAAGGGGCATAAGTGGTCATTATTACACCGATACAAATAAAAACAATAAAAATCATGTCTTTTTTTCCATCAACCACCTGGTAAAAAAACAAGAACGCCAAAAAGAGAAAAGAGACAATACTATATACAACGTATTCGTATAGGATGCGTCGAAGCGAAGCCTGAACAAGCCCGTTTTCTTTCTGTTTACTTACATCGATGAGCCATTTATCGAATCGCTGCATAACCAGAGCGCAAAAGAAAACAGAAAACAAAACGGTAAATAAACCAAGAAACGGCTTTTGCAGCAGGCCTGCAAGCTGGTACATATGCAAAAGGTTGACAGATAAGGCAAATACTACACTTAGGAGAATAGGCACAAGGAAACTGGCGCTTATCCAGAGTACCATTGTCTTTTTTCTCATAGCTCTCCCCGTTCTTTTTTTCTATAATTCTAAGCATTGCTCGTTCTATGCTCTCTATACAAATTATAACAGCATTCTTATCCGATTTTTCAAAAAAATCGCAAGGAATCGTGACAGGACATGTTTAAATAAAAACAAAAAGCGGAGGAAGACTCTCGTCTTTCCTCCGCTTTTCGTAAACATTTATGCATTGATGTCGATGAATAAAAATCTTGCAACAATCAGAATCGCAAGAACCCACATAAGCCAGTGAACTTTGTTCTTGCCTCCGGCGAGGTTATTTGCCGTTGCCAGAATTACGTAAAATACGATACCGAAAGAAATACCGTTAGCAATGGAATAAGTAAACGGCATAAAAATAATCGTAAAGAATGCAGGAATAGCATACACCATGTTATCCCATTCGATGCCGCGCACCGCCCCCATCATCAGGACACCGACGATAATCAGCGCAGGCGCTGTTGCCTGTGCCGGAACAATCAATGCCAGCGGAGCTAAGAACAGCGCAAGAATAAACAGGATACCGGTCGTCACCGAAGTCAAACCGGTACGTCCACCCTGTCCTACACCGGCCGCACTTTCTACATAGGCCGTAATCGTACTTGTGCCGAGCAGCGCGCCAAGACTAACGCCGCCTGCATCTACCAGCATCGCCTGACCGATACGCTTCTTCGCATCCGGCTTATCAAGCAAACCGGCTTTTGCAGCCGTTCCCGTTAACGTACCAAACGTATCAAACAGTTCTACAAATGTGAAGGTAAATACAATCGTCAGCAGGCCGGCATTTAATGCGCCGGCGAAATCAAGCTGACCGATGGCCAGATTGCTGAAGCTAGGCACCCATTGCGCATCCTGCAGAGAAGATACATTCGTTACACCCATCGGAATGCCGATAATCGTTGTTATAATAATACCAAGAAGAATGGCTGCTTGTACACGCATAACCATCAACACGCCCGTGACAAGAAGACCGATAAGCGTCAGCAGGATTGCCCTGTGCTCCACAAAATTGCCGAGCTGCAGCAGCCAGTCGTTTGCACCCAACTCCGTAAATGGTTTCGCCGGGTTCTGACCAATGTAGAAGCCTGTTAACAAACCGCTCGTTTTAAACCCGATAACAGTGATGAACAGACCGATCCCTACCGTAATCGCTGCCCGCAACGAATCCGGAACCGCATCAAGCAGCATTTGCCGGACTTTTGTAATCGTTAGAATGAAAAAGATAATACCTGAGATGAATACGGAAGCCAGCGCAATCTGCCATGTAATCGCTCCGCCAGAGCTCATAACGACAGCAGCGAAATACGCGTTCAATCCCATTCCCGGCGCCAGCGCGATCGGATAGTTTACGAACAGTCCCATCATGATGGTGACCAGTCCCGCGCCAAGCGCGGTGGCCACGAACACAGCATTGAAATCCATGCCCGTAGCCCCTCCGGCCGTCAAAGTGAGCGGGTTAACAATCAGAATATACGCCATTGTAATGAATGTAGTCAGGCCGGCGATGATTTCCGTCCGCACATTCGTGTTATTTTCTCGCAACCTGAAGAATTTCTCCATCTTCCTTTTTCACCCTTTTCCTTATCGTTTTTTACACGATTATTCCCACTCGATAGTTGCCGGCGGTTTGGATGTAATGTCATACACCACGCGGTTGACATGTGGAACTTCATTTACAATACGAACGGAAATCTTCTCCAATACATCATAAGGGATGCGCGCCCAGTCAGCGGTCATGCCGTCGATAGAAGTTACGGCGCGGATACCGATCGTGTAATCGTACGTACGGCCATCTCCCATTACACCTACGCTACGCACATCCGGCAGAACGGTGAAGTATTGCCAGATTTCGCGCTCTAGGCCCGCTTTCTTGATTTCATCGCGCAGAATAAAATCGGATTCGCGTACGATTTCAAGCTTCTCTTCCGTTACTTCGCCCAACACCCGAATGCCGAGGCCCGGACCCGGGAACGGTTGACGCCATACGATTTCATGTGGCATGCCAAGCTCCTCGCCCACTTTGCGTACCTCGTCTTTAAACAGCTTATTCAGCGGCTCGATTAGATCAAGCTTCATTTCTTCCGGCAGACCGCCCACATTGTGGTGCGACTTAATCGTTTGCGCCGTTGCCGTACCGCTCTCGATAATGTCGGTATACAGCGTACCTTGCGCAAGGAAGTCCATGTCCGTCAGCTTGCCAGCTTCTTCCTCGAACACGTAAATGAACTCGTTGCCGATAATTTTGCGCTTTTTCTCCGGATCGGAGACGCCTTTTAATTTATTTAAGAAACGCTCGCGTGCGTCGATCTTAATCACGTTCATGTGGAACTTCTCTGCGAAAGTCTCCATTACGCTTTCCGCTTCACCTTTGCGCAGCAGGCCATGGTCGACGAACATGCAGGTCAGTTGATCGCCGATCGCTTTATGGATAAGCACAGCTACTACAGAAGAATCCACACCACCACTAAGAGCGCACAGCACTTTTTTGTTGCCGACCTTCTCACGGATTTCATCCACCATCATGTCGATGTAGTTCTCCATCGACCAGTTTCCCTCACAGCCGCATATTTCGAACAGGAAGTTCTTCAGCATCTCATTGCCGCGTACGGAGTGACGCACTTCCGGGTGGAATTGTACGCCGTAGAAATTCTTCTCCGGATGGCTGATAGCCGCCACCGGGCACGCTTCGTTGCTAGCGTCAATCCGGAAGCCTTCCGGGACTTCAATGACTTTGTCTGTATGGCTCATCCAAACGGTTTCCACTTTGTCCAGGCCTTTAAAGAACGGGGTCTCATTGTGGATGGTAATGTCAGAGCGCCCATATTCGCGTACGCCTGCGCGCTCTACTTTTCCTTTCAGATTATGAGACATGAGCTGCATACCATAGCAGATGCCGAGAATAGGTACGCCCATATCGTAGATACGCGTATCGCACTGGGGTGCCCCTTCTACATATACGCTAGCCGGACCGCCAGAGAAAATGATTCCTTTCGGATTCAGCTTCTCCAGCTCTTCCACCGGAGTGTTATACGGCATCAATTCGCTGAACACGCCAAGATCGCGAATGCGGCGTGCAATCAACTGGTTGTATTGTCCTCCGAAATCGAGGACGACGACTAGCTCTTTCGGCTTGTCCATCTTCGTAAAATCCCCCTCTGTGTAACTTGTTGCGCTAAGAGGCGTTCAGCACATTTCTCATCTTAGCATGGTTTATTCTTTCCTATAAAAAAGCAAAAAACCGGGCATGTCTCTATATGGATACAGAGGCAGAAACCCGGCATAGGCGTCTGTCCCCATAGTCGAATCATTTACGGTGATTCGGTAGAAACTCTCAGGCCATATTCCTGATATTATATGAGGTCGTTTGAATGTATTTATCGATTATGACGAGATTAGTTTACCAGAGGCATAGGAAAAGTCAAGGACTAAAATATGAAAGTTCCATACATTTTCAGCTTTAATGTTCGTGTTTTCTTATCGTAAAATCCAGTTTATTCCTAAACATTCTTTTAAAGCCAGAGTATTGTTAAGAAAAATCTGAAATGAGAAAAACTCGCGGGCGTTGCCGCTCGTCCTTTTTCCTCAAAGAAGCCAAACAGCCGCTTTGTGCCGCGCACACACCTCGCGAGTTTTTTTCACTTACTAATGGAGGGAAAGTACATTTTGCTTTATCACTGTAAAGCAAAATATACTTTCCTATACCATAAAAAAACCTCCCCGATTCACTCGGAGAGGTTTATTCCCAGGGGACAGGGATTACATCATTCCCATGCCGCCCATTCCGCCCATGTCAGGCATGCCGCCGCCTTTTTCCGGCTCCGGCTTGTCAGCTACAACCGCTTCGGTTGTCAGGAACATAGCCGCAACGGATGCGGCGTTTTGCAACGCAGAACGAGTTACTTTCGCCGGGTCAACGATACCTGCTTCGATCATGTTCACCCATTGAGCAGTCGCTGCGTTGAAGCCAATGCCCACTTTCTCGTTTTTCAGGCGCTCAACGATAACAGAGCCTTCAAGACCCGCATTTGCAGCGATTTGGCGTACCGGCTCTTCCAGTGCACGCAGGATAATGCGGACACCTGTCGCTTCATCGCCTTCTGCTTGAACTTCTGCCACTTTGTTATAGATGGATACGAGCGCGGTACCACCACCGGCTACGATACCTTCTTCAACAGCAGCACGCGTTGCGTTCAGTGCGTCTTCGATGCGGAGCTTCTTCTCTTTCAGCTCAGTTTCAGTAGCTGCACCGACTTTGATAACCGCAACACCGCCAGCCAGTTTAGCCAGACGTTCTTGCAGTTTTTCTTTGTCGAACTCGGAAGTCGTTGTTTCAATTGCAGCGCGGATTTGGTTTATGCGAGCGTCGATGTTTGCTTTGTCGCCAGCACCTTCTACGATCGTTGTGTTTTCTTTTGTTACAACCACTTTACCTGCTTGACCAAGCTGTTGCAGAGAAGCAGATTTCAGATCCAGACCGAGGTCTTCTGTGATAACCTGACCGCCAGTCAATGCAGCGATGTCTTCGAGCATTGCTTTACGACGATCACCAAATCCCGGAGCTTTTACCGCAACCGCAGTGAATGTGCCGCGCAGTTTGTTTACAACCAGCGTAGCCAGCGCTTCGCCTTCTACATCTTCAGCGATGATAAGAAGCGGCTTGCCTTGTTGTACAACTTTCTCGAGCACAGGCAGGATTTCCTGAATGCTGGAGACTTTCTTGTCAGTAATCAAGATGTACGGATTCTCGAGTACCGCTTCCATCTTGTCAGTGTCTGTAATCATGTACGGAGAAGCGTATCCACGGTCGAATTGCATACCTTCTACAACGTCAAGCTCCGTTGTGAAACCTTTGGATTCTTCTACCGTGATAACGCCGTCTTTACCCACTTTTTCCATTGCTTCAGCAATCAGTTGGCCGATTTCATTGTCAGCTGCAGAGATTGCTGCTACTTGTGCGATGGATTCTTTGCCTTCGATCGGCTTAGAAATTGCATGCAATTCTTCTACCGCAGTACGAACCGCTTTTTCGATACCTCTGCGGATTACCATCGGATTTGCACCGGCTGTTACGTTCTTCAGACCTTCGCGAATCATCGCTTGAGCCAGAACCGTAGCCGTTGTCGTACCGTCACCCGCTACATCGTTTGTTTTGGTTGCAACTTCTTTAACCAGTTGTGCACCCATATTTTCGAACGGATCTTCAAGTTCGATTTCCTTCGCAATGGTTACACCATCGTTTGTGATTAACGGAGAACCGAATTTCTTCTCAAGTACAACATTGCGACCTTTAGGTCCAAGCGTAACTTTTACTGCATCTGCAAGCGTGTCAACACCGCGGAGCATGGCGCGGCGTGCTTCTTCGCTAAAACGAATCTCTTTAGCCATTCTGTTCGCCCTCCTGATTATGTAGTATTCGTTTTCTATACGTTACCTGCACGGTGAAAAGTCAGATAATAAATTGCCGTTCTCAGTGATTAGTCAACAATCGCGAGAATGTCGCTTTCACGCATGATCAGCAGTTCTTTATCGCCGAATTTCACTTCTGTGCCAGCGTATTTGGAGTAGATAACGCGGTTACCTTCTTGAACTTCCAATGCGATACGCTCGCCATTCTCGATGCGTCCGCTTCCTACAGCAACGACTTTACCTTCTTGCGGCTTTTCTTTTGCCGTTTCCGGAAGTACGATTCCGCTAGCAGTTGTTTCTTCTTTTGCGATAGGTTCGATAATCACACGATCACCCAATGGCTTTAACACTGAAAACAACCTCCCTGTTAAGTATCTTGTTAGCACTCAACCTCATCGAGTGCTAACACAATTATTATAATATATACTTTATTTCTGTTTTGCAAGTCCTGGACTGCAAAAAAATTTCCTTTCTCATTCTGAACATTTTCAGCTTGGAATATTCCTTAGCCAAGAGATATTCCAAACTCAGAGGTAAGAAAGTTAGAAATTTGAAAGTTGGCGTACAAAGTTGAGAAAAACTCGCGGGCGTTGCCGCTCGTCCTTTTTCCTCAAAGAAGCCAAACAGCCGCTTTGTGCCGCGCACACACCTCGCGAGTTTTTTCTCGCTTACTAATGGAGGGAAAGTATATTTTGCTTTATCACTGTAAAGCGAAATATACTTTCCTATACCATAAAAAAGGCGAATGCCTTTTCCCTCTACTCTAACTCCCTCCTTCTTTCTAATAGTTCCCACAAAAAAAGAGCCGGAGGGTCGGCTCTCTTATCCCTTTTTGTTTCTTTACTATTTACTCTCTCTCAATCCTTAGGACGGCATCCTCTTCTTTTTTATCGCCGTAAAATTCCTTCTCCCACTCCGCATCTTCTTTCAACTGCTTGCGGTAAATTACACGGGAAATCAGCACGCTAATCTCATATAAAATCACCAGAGGCAAAAATACGCTTAAATGACTTACGAAATCAGGCGGCGAAATCAACGACGCTACAATGACAAGCGCCAAGTATGAGTATCCCCGCATCTTCTGCATACGCATCGGATTCAAGATGCGCAGCCTCGTCAGAAACATGACGATGATAGGAAGCTCGAACAGCAGCGCCAGCGGAATGATAATATTGAACATAAACCCGAAATATTGTGCCAATCCGAATGTTTCTTCAGCCCCTAACGAGCCTGAAAACTTAATCATGAAAGTAATGATCATCGGAAATACGAGATAGTACCCGACGGCAAGTCCGGCTAAAAACAGCAAAAATGCCGGAGCAATAAACACGCCGGCCGCTCTCCGCTCATGTGGACGAAGTCCCGGAGAGATAAAGCGCCAGAGATGGTACAATATGAACGGCAGCGTGATAACAAGCGCAATGACAAACGAGAACTGCATGTATACACGCAGACCGTCGGCAATCCCGAATACATGCCATTGAATGCCCGCATCCTTCTGGAAATAGTGAACGATAGGCTGCGCATACGAAAAACCGACGATAAACGCGATGACGAAAATCACCGCAATCCAGATCAGGCGGCGCCGCAGCTCTCCCAGGTGCTCCACAAGCCGCATTTCTCGATCTTGAGTGCTCATGTGCTGTTCAAATCCTCTCTTAAACAGACAGCTTTTTTCAGGTATTTACGTTTTCGTTCGTTCCTTGAATGATGGCCAGGGCTGAGGAAATCTGGTCCGCAATCGCCAGGAAACACCATTCCATTCCCGGAAGGCTTCCCGGTAGATTAATAATCAGAGCATTCCCGCGCGTCCCTACGATCGCACGCGTAAGCAACACCTTGCGTGAATGCTGCATGGCACAGCGACGCATCTCTTCCGCGAGACCCGGAACATGACGATCAATAACCAGCTCTGTTGCTTCCGGTGTTACGTCTTCCGGACTCAGTCCCGTACCGCCAATCGTAATCAGCAAATCCACTTTCTCCCGGTCGATAAGCTCGATCATATTCTCTTTCAGCATCTCTATATTATCAGGCGACAGACGATGATGCGCAACTTCTGCGTCAAAATTATGCTTCAGCAGCGCCTCCAGCTTCGGAAAACAGTCATTCTCCCGCTCTCTGCAATACACCGAGTTGCTTGAAGTGACGACCCCAATTTTCCACATTCAGGTAACCCTCCGTTATTCACTAAAAAATTCAATAAAAAACCTAATTTTATTGTACTATAACCTGTCCCTGTTGTGTCGATTTTTACACATCGAGACAGTGGCAAAATCATGAACAAACAATGGACCTACATTCAGTAATAATCCGATCTATCCTGTGGTCATGTTCTTCGACGGGCAGCGATGGGACCATCTGCATCTCATAGCACACCGCAAAAAGAGGCGGCAGACTTCCAAGATCTGTGAAAAAGCGATCGTAAAAGCCTCCTCCGTATCCAAGACGCTCCCCCCGCTTCGTAAACGCGACGCCCGGAACAATAATGACGTCGAACGGCTCACCCAGCCACGGCTCGCATTCAGCCTCATCAGGCTCACGAATGCCGTATACGCCTCTTGTCAATGTATTCCATCCGCTGAAACGATACGGAACCATGCGTTTCTCTTCCGGATAGGTTTTCGGTACATACACATCCTTGCTCGCCTTGCAACATGCATTGACAAAAGTGTCCAGACACACTTCATCCCCAAACGAAAGGAACGTAAACAGACGCTGCGCATTCCAAACTTCCGGCACAGCAAGCAAACGCTCTACGATCTTCCGCGAACGCCACATACGTTCCTGTTCGCTCATTTCTGCTCTTTGTCTAAGAATTTGACGGCGCAGCTGCCGCTTATCCTCTTTCCGATCTTTTATGTCCATGCTTTTCTCCCTTCCTCCGCTTTTTCGCCTATGTATTTTGAGATACACTAGGAGTGGACAAAAATAGGGGTGAACAAATCATGATCTTACTTCAGACATTAAATATAAGCAAATCATTCAGCGCCAATCCGGTGCTTTCCAATGTGAATATGGTACTGCAATCCAGAGAGCGGGTGGCCCTAGTCGGAGTAAACGGTGCAGGTAAATCCACCTTGCTGAAGATTATCACCGGTCAGATGCTGCCTGACGAAGGCGAAATTCAAAAGGCAAAAGATACGACGCTCGGCTATCTGGCACAGGACAGCGGCCTGGATACGGAGCGGACAATCTGGGAAGAGATGATGACCGTGTTTGAGCACTTCAAGGAACGGGAGAAAGAGCTGCGCCGGATCGAGCGGCAAATTGCCGACCCGGATATTATCGCCGACGAGATACAGCATGAAAAATTGCTGAATACGTATTCTCATCTCGTGGACCAATTTAAGCTGGAAGGCGGCTATCAATATGAAGCTACCACCCGTTCTATCCTGCATGGTATGCGTTTCTTTCCCGAGGATTACGATACGCCGATCAATCAGCTTAGCGGTGGGCAGAAGACCCGTCTTGCGCTGGCCCGGCTGCTGCTTATGGAGCCGGATGTGCTGATTCTCGATGAGCCGACCAACTATCTAGATATCGAGACGCTCGGGTGGCTGGAGAAATATCTGTTGAATTATCCGGGCGCCCTGCTGGTCGTCTCCCATGACCGTTTCTTTCTCGACTCGCTCGTCAATATTATCTATGAGCTAGAACGAACGCATGTTACACGCTATGTCGGCAATTATACGGACTATCTCATTCAGAAGGGAGAACGGGTGCAGCAGCAGATCAGACAGTATGAGAAACAGCAGGCGGAAATCTCCCGCATCGAAGAATTCGTACAGCGCAATATCGCCCGTGCCTCCACCACAAAACGCGCACAGAGCCGCCGTAAAATGTTAGAACGGATGGAGACACTTGATAAACCAGTGGGCGATTTAAAAAAAGCGCAGTTTTCTTTCGATATCGAAAAGGTAAGTGGAAATCAGGTGCTAACGCTTAAAGATGTGAGCATCGGGTACGAAGACGCCCCTCTCGCCCGACATCTGTCGTTTGAGATTACCCGCGGAGAGCGCGTAGCGCTGCTTGGTCCGAATGGTCTCGGCAAATCCACCTTGCTTAAAACGATTGTCAAGAAAATGGCTCCGCTCTCCGGCACCATTTTCTATGGCAGTAATGTGATGCTCGGTTTCTACGATCAGGAGCAGGAGAACCTGAACCCGGTCAAACAGGTACTGCATGAGCTCTGGGATGAGTATCCGACCATGCAGGAAAAAGATGTACGCACCATATTAGGCAACTTTCTGTTCAGCGGTGACGACGTGCTAAAGAAAATCGGCGAATTAAGCGGCGGTGAGCGAGCGCGTGTCTCATTGGCCAAGCTCATGCTGCAAAAAGCGAATCTGCTGATTTTGGATGAGCCGACCAACCATCTTGATCTGTTCAGCAAGGAAATTCTCGAAGAAGCGCTGGAAGACTATCCGGGAACCATCCTATTCGTCTCGCACGACCGCTACTTCCTGAATAAAATCGCCACCCGCGTACTTGAGATGACACCGAACGGAGTTATTTCTTACCTGGGCAACTATGATTACTATATAGAGAAAAAAGAAGAACTTAAAGAGCTACAATCACCCTCTCTGGCTCCGGCAATACAGACCGAAGCACAAGAGGCAAAAGTCAAGTCCGCCGCTTCAGGTAAAGAGAAGTTCCGTCAGGATAAAGAAGCCAAAAGAGCCGAGCGGCAGCGGCAGCGGCGCATTGAAGAACTTGAAGGAATGATTGAACAACTGGAAGAGACGATCGCTTCCCTGGAAGAAGAACTCTGCAAGCCGGAAGTATTCCAGAACCACGAACAAGCGCTGGCGCTTAACGAAGAACTGGAGGCTAAAAAAGCGGAGTTGGAAACCTGTCTGGAAGAGTGGGCCGCTCTGCAGGAATAGCCATATGAAATTTTTATGACTTGCCGGCCACGATCCATTAAAGGAAGAGAGGAGAAAAGAGAGGTTGGAAAAACAAAAACAGCTTAGGCGTAAGGCATCCAGCTTCTACTTTTCTCTACTTCATACCTCTTGCCACCCTGCACATGTCGTAACATCCAACGTTATCTATATAGGCGCATGCTTGGTATATTCTTTGCTCGCCTCGCCGTTCCAGAGCAACCTATACAGTATCGGAACCAGCGCATACAGCATCGCCAAAGCGGCGGCGATAATACCTGAATCGTTCACCAGGAGCGCTACGAACGAGCCAAATGAGATGGTTTTTATTCCGATGGTAAACCAAGGATACTCGCGCTTTATCCGCCCTACTCTTTCGCTCTGATAATAAATCAGCAACAGACTCACTATAAAGCTTGCGATAAATAGCTTGCTCCATATGGAAGCCAGAATCAAACGCCAGTTCATCGTCAGCTTCCGTTCAATGATTCGACCAATCTCTTGCCAGTTGCCTCGCGCAAGCTCACCGACCGCCCGGCCAATATGCGATTGCTCCGCCCCCGCTGCCTGGTAGTTCAGCACAAAGAGCAAACAGGCGGCTGCCATTCCGATTCCCAATAAAGCCGCTACATACCGCTTTCGCCAGGCAAATCCGGAGAAAGCCGGGATGCCATATACCAATGCAGCCAGGAATACGAGAATCCCTCCTGCTTTACTGCCTCCTTCCGGCCATGCCATATAGAAAACGACGAGTCCTGTTATCAGAATCAGGAGCGTAAGAACCAGCCGACGGGCATGCCTTCTTTGCATCTCACCCGCCATTGCTATGCTTAATATGGAAGCACCAAGCAGGACTCCCATATACTCATTACCAATGCCATAGTAACGGGCACCGATAACCGGGTCATATCCAAGATAGGAGCCACGGATAAGTCCCCCGCCCGTAAACCCGTCCAGCAGAAGCGGGACCCAATTTATAATTCCAATCCAGAAATAACACGCAGCAAAAGATAATCTTTGCAGTAAATGGGCGAACCCCAGGCCAACACCGCTTACGAGCAGTACTACAAGAAAAGGCGGGGGCAGGCCGGGAACCACAGGCAAAAGAAGCAGCAAAAACGGAACAAGCAACACAAACGGCAGTAGATACGAGAGAATGCGGAGTGCTTTTTCTTTTGTGCTTTTCCATCTGTCAAAGGAAAACAATAACACCGAAGAGAGGACAAGCACGGTTATTGTCATGCCGACATATGGATACAGCACCGCAGGACGTGTAGCGTAAATATGATCTATCCTCTCAGCCTTCTTCCAGAATTCATCATGCCCAATCTCTCGTTCTGTTCTAAGCGGCATTCCTTTCATCTCTATCGGAGGCTGTATTCCAAACCAGGTAAGGATGGTCGGTGCCATATCAATATTGGCCGCAAGCCCCGGCTGTCGGGTAGTTCCAGAGGTTAGTATACCGCCGCCTCTACCGTCTTCCCAGAGCAAGACGGGTGCCATTCGCTTTTTTTCGGCGATTTCGCTGTCTGGAAGCGATGCAGATAGGAGTACAATCTTTTGACCCTGTGTCCTCTCTTTCGTCAGCGTTTCCGTAAACTTCGCAATTTCCTCCATCACCTGCTGCCGCAGTTGCAGATATCTCTGTGTGCTTATAACGCTCTGATACCGGGCCAACCGAACGAGATCACCAAGCTCTACTGCGATAAAACCTGTGCCTCTTTTTTGCCATTGCCGAACATGATACGCCAGGAACGAATAATCCGTTTTCTTCCCGCCCGGAAAAAATGGGCTGTGGATAAGTGTCTCTTCCCCTATCCACCCCTGCGGTGTCACCCCTCTGCGATCCATAGTCAACAGTACAGATAACCTGCTTACTTTTCCTGACATATCGCTATTGCCGATAACAGCTCGTCTAATTCCGTGCTTCTTTAAGGTTTCTCCTAGTAGACCAGGGATAGCTCCCGTATTTTTCTGCTTGTTATTCTCCGCCAGGACAGAAGCATACGGAAAGAGAATGGTTCCGTTCCGCACCATTGCCGGCACCTCTCCCATATACTGACGATACATCGCAAGCCCTGTCGTTCGCTTTTCACTGAGCCCGTATGCATTCCGGCCCCATTCGGATCCGGCAGCGCGGGTACCGGTTCCCAGTGTCAGAACACTGTGGATATCCCTTAGAGAAACAGCGGTTCGCATATTCATCTCACCGATTGCTGCCTGATTGAGAAAAGAAAACGCAGCATTCTGATAAAGAGCACGGATGTCCTGGCGGGTTAGCTCCGGAACGAGCAGCATGATAACGGTAGGACGGTTTTGCGAAAGAATACTTGTGGTAAAAGAGAAAAAAACGGTCAGAAAAACACTGCAAATTCCTACGACAAAAATCGTCATTTTTCTCAATCTATCACTCTCCTTTCCCCACATACCCACACCGTTATTCACACTTTTACCATTATGAAAAATATTGATATATTGGGTTATCCACTATTTTATCCACATTATCCACAGATTTGTGGATAATGTTATTCAGCATCTGTCCACAGAATTTGACAAGATAAGATTTTTCCCAACAAAAAAAGCAACCCGTTTATAGGGTTGCCCTTTTATGCCAGCGGCAAACCGGGAATGCCGTTCAGCGACATGTCCGCCAGGTTGCCTTTTTTATATTCGATATAGCCTGCTCCTGCAATCATCGCGGCATTATCCGTGCATAGCGATAACGGAGGAATAATCAGCTCGATGCCTTCCTGTTTCGCCCGCTCGGTCAGAGCGGTGCGCAATCCTTTGTTGGCTGCTACGCCCCCCGCCAACAACAGCTGCTTTACCGGGCGTTCTTTTATTAATTTAAACGACTTATCCACAAGCACTTCCACGACTGATTCCTGAAAACTGGCTGCCAGGTTTTCCGGCTCAATACTTTCTCCACGCTGTGCCGCGTTGTGCAATGTATTCAGCACTGCCGATTTCAGTCCGCTAAAGCTGAAATCATATGTGCCCTCGAGCCAGGCGCGCGGCAGCGGAACATTTGGCTCTCCTTCGTGTGCTAGCCGATCAATATGCGGGCCACCCGGATACGGAAGGCCAAGTGAGCGCGCTACTTTGTCATACGCTTCGCCAACCGCGTCATCTCTTGTCTGTCCGATAATTTCGTATGACCCGTGCTCTTTCATATACACCAATTCCGTATGGCCACCGGAGACCACCAGCGCCAGAAGCGGGAATTTCATTTCTTTCACAAACCGATTTGCATAAATATGACCGGCAATATGATGGACGCCAACCAGCGGAATGCCGCGTGCGAATGAAATGGCTTTGGCGGCGGCCACTCCTACAAGCAGCGCGCCCACCAATCCAGGCCCATACGTTACCGCAATGGCGTCGATGTCATCGAAGGTGGATTCGGCTTCCCGGAGCGCTTGCTCGATAATAACCGTGATGTTTTCCACATGATGCCTTGATGCAACTTCCGGCACGACACCTCCGAAACGTTTATGGCTTTCGATTTGTGAGGAAATCACATTCGAACGAATCACAGTTCCGTCTTCGATAACGGCAGCCGACGTCTCATCACAGCTCGTCTCAATGCCGAGAATACGAATCGGCCTTCTCTGGGCGAGCGCCTCTTCCCTCCGTTTATAAGCTTTCTGCTTCCACTTGTTCATCATCCAGTCTCACCCACATTATAATAGCGTCTTCCCCGTTGTCGGTATAATAGCCGGGACGTACGCCTTCTTCCACAAATCCCAGTTTCCTGTACAATTTTTTCGCCGCTTCATTGCTGCGTCGCACTTCCAATGTCATAGCCGCAGCCCCTGATTCGGCAGCGAAACTCATCAACCGATGCATCAACCGTTCTCCGAGATAGCGCCCGCGATAATCAGGATGGATAGCAATATTCGTAATATGGGCTTCATCCAGCACAAGCCACATTCCACCATACCCGATGACACGGTGCTCTTTCTCCACTATAAAATAACGCGCAAACACATTTTTCTTCAATTCATTGATAAACGAATCGCGCGACCATGGCGTCGAAAACGAAAGTCGTTCCACTTCCTCTATCTCGTCAAGGTCTCTCATCTCCATACGGCGAATCGTGAACTCTTCTGTCATCGTATCGCCTCCTCTATTTCTTCTGGCTGGCGAGCCATTTCGCTTCCGCCTCCGCCATCTGGAGATAGACAGGGGTAAAGGTTTCTGTATCTTCAATGCGCTCTTCTTTTAACGCTTTCCATCCGGCAGCGGCCAGATGGGCTGCACGCGGAATCCGATAAGACATAGGAGCAAACACCGCCTGATCTCCCATTATTTCTGTAATGGTTTCTCGATGAATCGTGATATCATCGCCAAGGAACAAAATCGGCTCCTGGTCATCAGCCTCTCTCCATTCCTCAAGCGCTTGCTTTAACAAAACGATTCGTTCAGCCTCAGCGAGGTACACGCCTCCTTCCGGCATTGCCCGGTATACACCAGTATATACCTGTCCACGGCGCGCATCAAATAGAGGGACAATCCGTCCCGGAAAATAAGCGGCATTCCAGGCCAGCACTTCCAGACTGGAGATGCCTAGCAGCGGAATATTGAGCGACCAGGCCATGCTTTTCGCTGTAGCGACGCCAATGCGGACTCCAGTATAAGAACCTGGACCGCGGGCTACCGCAACCGCCGCAAGCTCCGTCGGATCGACCTCCACCTCATCCAGCAGTTGACTAACCATAGGCATGAGCCGGATACTATGATTCTTTTTTAAGTTGGTTGAAAACTCGCCGAGCACCTTGTCTTCTGTGCAAACCGCGACGCCCAGGCTGAAGTTTGAAGTATCAATTGCCAGAATGGTCATGCTTTATCGCCTCACACAATGTTTCATATCGTCTGCCATGCGCCGTAAACTTAAGCGTCCGCTCGTCGCCTTCTCCCCGTGTAATTACGATTTCACAGCGCTCGGCCGGAAGCTGCTCGGCAATCATCTGCGGCCACTCCACTACCGTCACGCCGTCCCCGTAAAAATATTCGTCAAACCCCAGGTCTTCCAGCTCGTCTTCCACGCGGTAAACATCCATATGGAAAAGGGGGAGACGCCCCATGTATTCTTTAATAATTGTAAATGTCGGACTGTTAACCACACCATTTACACCCATGCCACGCGCCAGCCCCTGTGTAAAACTGGTCTTGCCTGCACCCAGATCACCTGACAACGTAAACACGTCCCCCGGCTCCGTCAGGCGTCCGATTTTCTCCGCCAACGCCTGTGTCTCTTCCACAGAACGAGTATGAAACACATACATCTGTCCGTCTGCCATCTTCATCACTTCCTACGCGAACTTACTTTTCCTCACTAAAATGATTATACCCTTTTTTCGGAAGCAGCGTGACCTCACCGTTACTCCGCTTCAGCAGAACGCCGGCCTTGCCTGCTTCTACCCGTCCAATCCAGTATAAGGATAAATTCTCAGCCGCAAACGCCCGGCTTATCTCTTCTTTATGCTCTCCGGCAATACTGCCGACAAGCCGGTAGTCTTCTCCCCCGTAAAAAGCCCACTCTAAAGCATCTTTCCCGCTTGTCTTAGCATAACGAATAAGCTCGTCACTCAGTGGAATTTCTGCTTCATTAAGTACAATCTGCACCCCGCTTGCTTCGGCAATCTCCCACGCTTCGCTCGCCAATCCGTCACTGATATCGTTCAGCGCAATGCGCTGCCCGCTCTCCGCCAGGATACGTCCTGCCTGTACATGCGGCTCCGGTTGGCGGTGGCATGCGGCAAGCGCTGACCATTCGTCCGGAATATTGGCGACTCCCCAGCGTTCCTGAAGTAAAATATGAAGCCCGCCGGCCGAATCTCCTACCGTACCGGTCACAAATATAGAATCTCCGGGACGAGCGCTGCTACGGCGCAGAGCTAAACCGTGCTCTACCTCACCGAGTACAGTAACCGTAAGGGTCAACGGCCCAGGCACCGCCACCGTATCGCCTCCGATTAAAGCCATATTGTGCTGGGAAGCCAGCTCAGCCATGCCGTCATATATCCCGGCTACTTCCTCTTCATTCCATGTACGAGGCAGCCCCAAGGATACAAGATAAAACAATGGAATGCCACCCATCGCCGCCACATCGCTGATATTGGACGCCAGCGCTTTATGTCCGATATCGTGCGGAAGCATCGTCTGACGCTTAAAGTGCACGTCTTCGACCATCGCATCGCAGCAAACAATCCAATTATATCCGCTGCGGCCTGCGACCACAGCGGCGTCATCTCCATTGCCGACCTCGATTCGCTTTGCAAGCGGCAGCGGTGTGGGATGCCTTCTGGTCAGGTAGGAAATAAGCCCAAATTCATCGCGCCGTTTTTCCGTCATACGTCTCCTCCAATTCCCGCAAGTGCAGGCGACCCCTGCACTTGCCGCAGACATACTTGCGGGTATTTACATGCCGCCTGCGCAGATAGCGCATGCCGCAATCCTGACAGACCAGTTCATACCGGTATTCCTGCCGTTTGCGCGGCGCTACCGATTGGCAGTATCGACTGCCGCCCACTTGTTTTAACAGTTGCTTAAAATCGCTATCTTTATGCTTATATCCGCGTCCAGCGAGATGCAAATGATAATGGCAAAGCTCATGTTTGATAATTCCCACCAGCTCTTCTATACCGAACAAATGGTAATGTTTAGGGTTAATTTCGATGTTATGTGTCCCCAGCACGTAGCGACCACCCGTCGTCCTAAGCCGCGGATTGAAATACGCGCGGTGCGTAAACGGACGTTGGAAAAAGTCGGTGGAAACCCGCTCGACAAGCTGCTGCAGTTGTCCCTCGGTTAAGCTCTCCATCTCCTCGCCTCCATTCTTGCGTGCATCTCCAACATGCGCTACACTTGTGAACGTACATACGAAACAAGGGGGAGCCATGTGATGCGTTACTGTATTTTATCGACAAAAAAGAATCTGCAATTCGTCGCTATGCCTGATGGCTACATGTATCAGCTCGTTGCGCTGCTGCGTCGGCTTCATAAAGAAATCGGCAAATTGACTGTCCAAAATCGCCCGGAATTGCCGGAAGTTCTTGCTGAATGCAGCGAGCTTGAGCTGCATGCGGAGAATGTCCACATCATACAAGGGATTGATTATCTGGCTGATTTGGAAAAAAGCTTCGTTTCTCTTCAAGAAGAAAATTACCCGCTCATCGCCCTTCTCACCGAAATCCGCGCTCTGCATGCGCAGCTCGAATACTTGATGGAAGAAGGCGAATACGAGTAACAACCGGTACTCCCTCACATATAGTAAAATTAAAAAGCGTGACGGGAGGGATCCGGATGCCGCAATGGCTGAAGCGCCAATTAATGAAAGCTTTTCAGACAAAAAACCGACGGCAAATTCTTCTCTTGAATGATTGCTGGTTCTTATATAACGACAAACAGGGAGATCGAAACTGAGGCTTTTCGACCTCCCTGTTTTTAGATGCAGGTCTCATCTCTTCCTCCCTCTTTCCTTACTCTTCAGGAGCCAACATCGTCAATCCGACCCGTCCTTTCCGCTCATCAATATCTTTGACCCATACGGTAACAATTTCACCGACAGAGACGACGTCAAGCGGATGTTTAACGAAACGGCGGCTCAGCTGCGAGATGTGAACCAGTCCATCGTTTTTCAGACCGATGTCGACAAACGCGCCGAAGTCCACTACATTACGCACCGTGCCCTGCAGTTCCATGCCTTTGGCCAAATCGCTGATGTCGAGCACGTCTTTTTTAAGCAGTGGTTTGTTCAATTCTTCTCGCGGATCGCGACCCGGACGAAGCAGGCTCGCTACAATGTCCTGCAATGTCGGCTCACCGACATTCAGCTTTTGTGCCATTTCTTTTATATTCACTTCTTTAAACTTTACTCTGGACTGTTCGCTCCCAATCTCTTCCGGACGAATGCCAAGCTCTTTTAGCAGTTCGGCGACACTTTGATATGATTCCGGGTGAATCGGTGTACTATCGAGGGGATTTTCCCCGTCTATGATGCGCAGGAAACCTATGCATTGTTCGTATGTCTTCGCGCCCAAACGCGGCACTTCTTTCAACTGGCTGCGTGACGTATATTTCCCCAGTTCTTCTCTGCGGGCAACGATATTCTTCGCTACTTGCTTGGAGATGCCGGATACATACTGCAAAAGCGACGGAGAAGCGGTATTTACATCAACACCCACATAGTTGACCACCGATTCGACAACGAACTGAAGGCTGTCCGACAATTTGCTCTGTGATACGTCGTGTTGATATTGGCCTACGCCGATTGACTTCGGATCGATTTTCACCAATTCGGCCAGCGGGTCCTGCAGGCGACGCCCGATTGACACGGCGCTTCGTTCCGCGACGTCTAAATCCGGAAACTCTTCCCCGGCCAATTTCGAGGCAGAATAAACACTGGCACCGGCTTCATTGACAATGATATAAGAGAGATCTCGTTTTATCTCTTTTATCATATCCACGACAAACTGTTCCGTTTCCCGCGATGCGGTTCCATTTCCGATCGCGATGATCTGTACGCCATATTTTTCAATTAAACTACTCAGTATCCGCTTCGCCTCTGCAATCTTGTTCTGCGGTGGCGTCGGATATACGACTGCCACCTCAAGCAATTTGCCCGTCTCATCAATCACCGCACTCTTGCACCCTGTTCGAAATGCCGGATCAAGAGCTAAGACGACGCGGTTTTTTAACGGTGCCTGCAGCAGTAATTGACGAAGATTCTCGGAGAAAATATGAATGGCCTGCTCCTCCGCTTTTTCCGTCAATAGTCCCCGTACTTCCCGCTCCACGGCAGGAGCAATCAAGCGTTTATAGCTGTCTTCGAGTACCGCTCTTAGCTGCTCGGCAGCAATACTGTCTCTGCGAATCCATTTGCGTTCAAGATGCTGCAGAATCGGTGCAGGATCGAGCTCAAGTTTGACGCGCAGGATGCCTTCGCGCTCCGCCCGATTGACAGCAAGAATCCGGTGCGGTGCCATCTGGCCGACCTGCTCACTGTACTCGTAATACATCTCATACACATTTTTCCCTGAAGGTTCGTCTTCTTTTTTAACCGTAGACAGTACAGCCCGCTTCATCGTATAATCCCGCACCCAGCTTCGCACACCCGGATCATCCGCCACTTGCTCGGCGACAATGTCTGATGCCCCCTGTACAGCCTCTTCTACAGATGCTACACCTTTTTCCGGATCGATATATTTTGCTGCTTCTTCCAACAAATTTCCTTTGCGGGCAGTCAGCATAAATTGGGCAAGCGGGTCCAATCCTTTCTCTTTTGCTATTGTGGCCCGCGTTCTGCGTTTCTGTCTGAATGGCCGGTATAAATCCTCCACTTGCTGTAGCCTGGTAGCGCTTCGGATTTGTTCTTCCAACTCATCTGTCAGCTTTTCCTGTTCGGCAATCAGGCGAATGACTTCCTTTTTTCGTTCCTCTAGCTGACGTAGATATTGAACACGTTCTTGAATGGAACGAATCTGATTCTCATCCAGCATGCCGGTTGCCTCTTTGCGATAGCGGGCGATAAACGGAACGGTACTCCCTTCGTCGAGAAGCGCAATCGTACGTTCCACCTGTCCCGGTGCAATCTGCAGCTCACCGGCGATAACTGAAACCATCTGCTTTACTTCCATGGCCAACATCCTTCCGCGACTTTTTCTTCCGTGCAACGAAAAAAAAGCCACCGTATTTCACAGCAGCCTCTTACAAATCTTCTACATTCGTGTATCTTTAAAAATCAATAAGTCCTAAACTAATCTGGAGAGCGTCATTTACCCGTTCCATCATCTCTTCGTCAAGGTGTGTGATCTTATCCGTTAGTCGTTGTTTATCGATCGTACGTATTTGTTCAAGAAGAATAACGGAATCGCGGTCAAATGCATACGTTTTTGCATCGATCTCCACATGAGTAGGCAATTTAGCTTTTTGTATCTGTGCCGTAATGGCTGCGACGATTACTGTCGGACTGAAGCGGTTTCCGATATTATTCTGTATAACCAACACGGGACGGACTCCGCCTTGCTCCGATCCGACAACGGGGGATAAATCCGCAAAATATACGTCGCCACGCTTCACGATCACACACTACACCCCGCTCACTAAACGTCCCAACGTCAGGTCGGCTTCTTCTTCAGCTTGAAAAGCCTCGCTAGCCATGTGCAAATTGATGTTTGCCATCTCCATATACCCACGCTGCATCGTCTCGCGGATATGACGCTTTTTACGTTCTTTCAAGTACAGTCTCATTGCCTGACGGATAAATTCACTGCGATTTGACTTTTCTTTTTCGACCAATCCATCCACTTCCTGTAATAGATGATCTGGCAAGCTAATCATGATACGCTTCGTGTCCATTTTAGACAAGACCATCGCACCTCCAACACCAACACTATACAACATTTTTGCAAGTTGAAAGACCGCGCGAAAGGCACATTACCAGTATGGCGTAGCCTATACAAAAATATACTGTGCGCGGCTTGATAAGCGGGAGATTTCGACTCCCTTTTTTAGTATTCGAGCTATACCGGCAAATTCCTGCCTCTCTTCCCTACTTTTAGAAAAGATTTTGCTTCCTATTTTGATTCCTATTGATTGTACCATGATTCCCCCTGTGTCACAACAGGAGGAATGGCGTTTTTAACCGTTTATTCCTAACAAGAACTTATCAATATGCGATTGTTTACTGAAACAATCCGACCGTTTTCCTTATAAACCCGCGGCACCCGCTTGCTTACCATGCATGTCACTTCATAATTAATCGTATGGAGCCAACCTGCCATTTCATCGACGGAAATCTCTTCGCCTCCCTGGCGTCCAAGCAAAACCGCTTCTTCTCCTACAGACACATTCGGAATATGCGTGATATCTACCATAAATTGGTCCATGCATATTCTGCCAGCAATCTTTGCACGCTGTCCTTTAATCAGTACATAACCTTTATTCGACAACAACCGATTATACCCGTCTGCATAACCTACAGGAATCGTAGCAATGATCGCCTCCTCAGGCGCTTCGTATGTTGCCCCGTAGCTGACCTTTGTTCCGGCCGGTACGCGCTTTACATGGCTTACTCGCGCTTTCCATTGAAAGGCGGAAGCAAGCGGAATGTTTGTCGTTTTGGCATAGCCTGAAGGATACTGTCCGTATAAACTGATTCCCAAACGGATCATATGTCGGCTTCGCTCAGGATAGAACATCGCTGCTGCGCTGTTATTGGTATAGAGAAGCGGTATCGTAATGCCACGCTTTGCCAGAGTATCGACGAGATGCTGAAAGATCTCATACTGCTCTAACGTATAGGTTTTGTCCTCCTCATCGGCAGTCGCAAAGTGTGTGAACATGCCCTCTATTTCGATCCATGGGCACGTACGCGCAAGCTCAAAAAACGAGATAAGCTCTTCCTCTTTCCGTATGCCAATTCGTCCCATACCCGTATCCACTTTCACATGAATCCGCGCCTTTTTATGAAGCTTTTCGGCCGTACGGCATACTTCTCGAAGCATATCCTGCTGGTATACCGTCATCGTAACTTCATGCCGGATGGCCGGCTCAATGCCGCGCGAAGGAAATGAACTGAGTACAAGAATAGGAGCAGTGATGCCCTGGCTGCGCAGTTCCAATGCTTCGTCCAGGAGCGCCACTCCCAGCCATTCCGCACCTTCGGCAAGCGCTTTTTGCGCTATCTGGTAAGCGCCATGTCCATAACCGTCCGCTTTGACTACCGCCATAATTTTCGTCTCTGCCGGAATATGTTTGCGGAAGGTCCGTATATTTTCTCCTATGGCATCCAGGTCGATTTCCGCCCAGACGTCCCTGTAAAACTCTCCGACCCCTGTCATTGATTTATCTCCCTCTTTTCTGTACGCGTGCAATCTGTCTATCCAACTCTTCTAGAAATTCCTGAGAAGCCATAACACTGTACTTTTTGTTGCCCGCCCGATATGTCGGTTTCCATACGCTGTCCCGCTGTAATTCCTGCAGAGCTACGCTTTCTTCATTTTTTCCGACCCGCATAACAAGGTGAGTTCTCGAAAGTTTATATGTCGGATGAAGAATGGCTTTGTAAATCATAGGCGAGAATCCCACGATAACAATGGCCGCACCCATAGCAATAATAAACACCGCCGTACGGTTTTGCGGCAGGAAATTCAACAGCCCGAACATTACGATGACATAAAACACTGTCTCAAGCAGCTTATACTTAAATGGACGTTTTAAATAGATGTCCTTTGCGCTCGCCTCTTCATGGCGTAGTATGTTTCCCTGCTGTTTTTTCATGCAAACTCCTTTCTCTACAGCTACTTTTGTAAAATCGGCAGCAGCTCGCCAAGATTGCGAATGATGAAATCAGGTGGTTGCCCCAGTTCATCAAATGTCTGTCCTGTCCGATTCAACCAGGCGACATGGAATCCAAAACTTTTTGCACCGGCAGCGTCCCAAGCGTTTGAGGAGACAAATACCACTTCTTCCCGCTTTACCTGCAACACTTCAAGCACACGGGTATACGCGGCCGGGTGCGGTTTATATATTTTAGCATCATCTACGCTAATAACATCATCGAGATGCTGTTCCAGTGCAGTATGCTTAACCAATGGCAGCAGGAAGTCAAGCGAGCCGTTTGAAAAAATCGTCCGCTTCCACGCTGTAAGCCGAGGCAATACATCAGACACCTCCGGATACGGCTTCAGCATAAGGTACTCTTCCATCAGTCGCTTCCGGTATGCCTCATCGAGCGGAAGATCCAATTGTCTGCATGCAAAGATAAGTGCTTCTTCTGTGATCTGTCTAAAATCAACGTACCGCCCCATTAAAGCACGAAGCCAGCTATATTCTAATTGTTTCGTGCGCCAGAGCTGGCTAAGACGAGTGCCCTGTCCCGGAAATAATTCATCGCATACCTCAATGACAGAATGGACATTAAAAAGCGTTCCGTAAGCATCAAACGCGATCGCCTTAATTTTATTTGTATTCACTTTTCTCCCCCGTTTCCATGTCACATCAGATTCAGTATAACAGATATTCTTCGAATCTGGGTACATGTCCCGGCCCTATCGGGTTTGCCGTTACATACAATTAAGTATAGAGTAGATGAAATTCACCTGAAAAGGAGGTGATCGGGGTTGGCAAAAAGACCGAGAAAAGCAGCCTCCAGGCAGCATCAAGACAATCATATTTCCCGCTTTCCTATCCTGGACAAAAGGCGACAAATAAAAAGGAAACCCTCTCCCCCTACACAAGGAGGAAACATCGCCAGAGGATTCGATCCGGCCGGATTGGCTGAACTGCTGCAAAACCCCTCAGTCCAAACACTAATCAAGAAAGGATTAAACAATGGCGTTGCAACGAAACCAGCGAAGCCGGGCAAAAAACAGAAGGGAAAAGCTGAAAAAAAGAATGGATTAAATAATATGCTGGGTGGTATGGATTTTGTGCAACTTGCTAAGTTGCTGCAAAACCCAATGGTCCAGTCTATGTTAAAAAATATATTTTAATCAAAAAAAAGAAAAAGCACCTCTTCTTGAATGTCAAGAAGAGGTGCTTTTTGCGCATGTAAGTACCGATGGTCGGAGTCGAACCGACACTCCCGAAGGAACACGATTTTGAGTCGTGCGCGTCTGCCAATTCCGCCACATCGGCATAGGTGGCGTGCCCGGAGAGACTCGAACTCCCAACCTTCTGATTCGTAGTCAGACACTCTATCCGGTTGAGCTACGGGCACATTTTTTATTTTTAGGTTTTTGAAACCCCCGCAAAAGGATTCGGAATCAGCTTCAAAGCTACACTTTTGTGGGTCAATTATGGAGCGGACAACGAGACTCGAACTCGCGACCCCGACCTTGGCAAGGTCGTGCTCTACCAACTGAGCTATGTCCGCAAAGCAGTTTCTCCACTTTTATGGATAATGAATGCGGGTGGAGGGACTTGAACCCCCACGCCGAAGCGCTAGATCCTAAGTCTAGTGCGTCTGCCAATTCCGCCACACCCGCACAATTTAATTTTGCACCCTTATCTTTTGGCTCCATAAAAGTATTTGGTATAAGCTGCGGAGCATCTACTCCACTTTTATGGGAATAAGTGGTGAGCCATACTGGACTCGAACCAGTGACACCCTGATTAAAAGTCAGGTGCTCTACCAACTGAGCTAATGGCTCGCTGGCTTCCCAGGAGAGATTCGAACTCCCTGCCAACGGCTTAGAAGTTTGATTTGATATGTCTGTCTTCGTTATGCTAACGCCTTATCAAACGGTGAATATACGATAAAGCCGAAGGTTGAACGCATTGATGTCTAACGAATATTATCTTATCACAAATCGCAAACTAATGTAAAGTACATTTTTAAAAACAAATATATCCATAAGAAAAACTCGCGGGCGGTGCCGCTTACGAATGGAATTCGCCAAGCATCGCCTTTAACTCCGCCACTTCCGCAGCGACGTCTTCTTCCGATGGCTTGCGGGCGTCTTTAATTCCATTAAGAAGACACCAATAAGAAACAGAACAATAGCACAAAAATAATAAAAGCCTTAAATAAAGGCAGTAACCCAACACCTGTCCATCCCCATTTACATAGTATGAAATGTAATTTAATCCATTGTACATGGGAGGGAATTGTATGGGTTTTTTTGGTGGGGAACGAGAAATTGGCGTTATCCTTGTTCTCTTTATCCTCTTGGTCATTATTGCGTGTGCATGTGACTAATAGGTAGGAAAGGATTCCCCTGTTCGTTATGTAGTAGCAGGGGAATCACCCCGATATCATTTCCAGAAAACTCAAATACCCGGATCACTTTTGAGCGATTAAAAGTGATCCTTTACATACACCAGGTTATCGGAACCTGTACACATAAAAGCCTGACACTCCCCTATTTTTTATATAGGGTAATATGTCAGGCTCTTTAATTTACTTTAATTTACTTTAATTTTAGTAAACCTCATAAGGAACAATCGACTTATTGTAGTAAGGTACCTGGTTTCACTAAAATTTTAACATGATTTTTTTCCTTAACTAAAGACTCAAAACCTTCTTCTACAATGTCTTTTAAGTCGATTTTCTTTGTAATCAATTCTTCTGCTTTAATACTCCCATTTGCAATAAGTTGAATAACAGATGGGAAGATATCTCGATAAGCGATGACCCCTTTAATATCCCTTTCTTTTAACACAAGGTTATTCGGAAGTATTGTCGCTGTTTTTTCCCAAATGCTAACAATAATAATCTGACCATCTGCTTTTGTACTTTCGATTGCTTGATTCAGTACAGCATCTATTCCAGCAACTTCAAAACTTACATCTACCCCACCGCTTGTTAATTGTTTGATTTCCTTTACAACATCGACCTGGCGTGGATCTAAAACAACGTCAGCGCCTACCTTCTTGGCGAATTCTTTTCTTTCCTCGGAAACTTCAACAGCGATTATTTGCCTCGCACCGGCAGCCTTCGCAGCTTGAATGGTTAAAAGTCCAATTGGTCCCGCTCCAAAGACCGCTACAACATCTCCAACTTTTACTTTACTCTGTCTTACAGCATGAACCGCAACTGCTGTCGGCTCTACAAGAGCCCCTTGCTCGAAACTCATATTATCAGGCAATTTATGTACCATATTTTCCTTTACTACTGTGTATTCTGAAAATCCACCGCCACCACCAGCTAATCCATGAAATCCGAGAGATTCACATAAATTATATTTACCTGTTCTACACTCCGGACATTTTCCGCAAGAAAGAATTGGTTCAACGGCAACACGATCCCCAACTTTCACGGTCGATACTCCATCCCCGATTTCAACAACTTCTCCTGCGAATTCATGTCCAAGAATCACAGGAGCTTTTTCATTGGTGAGAGGATGAGCCTCTTCTCCAGGAATAAAAATAGGACCTGCTAAATATTCGTGTAAATCAGTACCACAAATCCCGCACCATTCCACTTTAATTTTTACTGTACCTGATGTGACTTTTGGTTCTTCAATGGTACGCACCTGAACATCTTTAACCCCATACCATATAGCTGCCCTCATCATTTTCCACCCCATCTAATAATTTCTAAAAATAACCCAAATAAATTATATCATTTATCTATAAGTTTTTAGTACGTGTATTCATTTAGTTAGTTAGAAATTTTTATATTCTCTTAGATACATATATCTAAAATAAATTAACTCCCCGGCAACATACCGAGGGGGGTTTTATTAGCATGGTAAAAACCTTTCTTCATGAAGAGCTGTAACCATTTGTTCTAAAGTTAAATTGAAGTTTATATCCTCTACCCTAATTTTAAATTTTCTTTCGGAGGGGACATATAACACATCATTACCATTAATCTGATACAGTACTACCGTTTGGTTTTTCTGTTCAGCATATCGTTTAGCCTTATATAAAACCGAAAAAATCATGCCCCATGTGGGCAGGTATGGTTTTGTGCGTTTTATCTTTATCAAATCGGTAATAATTCTGTCTAAGGATTCGACTGTCTCCATTTCAAACATTCCCCTTGGTAACTCTGATTTTAATAACAAAAGATTAACATAAAACTACTCCCTGGTAACATACCAGAGAGCGGTTTCATTACGTTGCTATTATGCAAACATTTTTAAGAAAATCTTTGAAAATTAAAAGAATTCATTTGCGTTTGTGCCGCCAGTAGTAAGCGTTATCCCAGGGGTGCCTGGAACAAGCTCAAAATGGCTTGCTTCTACCTTGTTAACTGTAGCAGACACTTGTGCATTTGTTAATTGATAGTTCAAATCATCAACTAAATCGTCCATATTAGCATATTGATACCCTAGCAAAATCTCGGCAGTATGAGTTCCATCACTTATAGTAAATAAACAATTCTTAGAAGTATCATCATCACTACCTGAAAATGACTTATCTTGAAAAAAGTAATTCCAATCATCACCATCTAACATAACGGATGCATTACTACCAGTCTTGAAGGTATTAATATTAAATGTATCGTCTGCTGCGTAACTGCCTGCATTCAGCGTCCAATTAGCAGGCTGGATACCGTGACCAAAATAATAATCTTGAATTTGACTTTCAATGGCCGAGCCAATAACTTGACCAATGCTAAAACCATTTCGTGGTATATTCCAATTTAGAGTAATCGCGATAGTGGTTATACCATCACTTATGGTAAATGTTTTAGCATTGTTCCCACTAAAGTCGGCAGATGTCATGGGCTTGCTTCGCTGATTGGCTTGAGTGGCATATACAGTTGAAAAATCAAAATTAGTTATTGCTTTACTTTGTATGCGATTGGCATTAGTTGTGAAGGTCCATATTGTTTTGTCTTGAATGCCCGCAAAGGAATTACCTGCAATGTCAGTAATAGCCCCATTCTCAATCTCAATATAATAACTTGTAGAACCACCTAATCCAGGGTTTTTGATTGTGACCTTATTTCCCGATACACTTACTCCAGACTGATTATTTGTACTGAGAGAAGCAACGATACTGTCATCAATTGTTTTCTTTATCCAGATTGTTTTTTCAGTTCTTAAAGCTACATTCTCATCAAAACTTATAGCGAAATCATTTGTGGCACTTACTCCTACCGCATTATTACTTGGATTTAATTCCTGAACAACAGGAGGAGTTGTATCTACGGGTGCCGGCTGCACTGTTACGGTGAAGCTTTGACTTACGGTGCCTCCTTTACCATCTGTGGCCCTCACAGTTACCATCGTTGTACCAGGTGCTTTCAGTGTAATATATATATCAGTACCATCAAGCGCTACAGTAACTACCTCTTCGTCACTAGAGACAACATCAAAGAGCAATTGATCTCCATCTGGATCTATAAAGTACCCTCTTAAATCTATTTGTATCCTTGTTCCTCCCACAGTACCTGATTGATCCTGTATTCTATTTGTTACTACGGGAATCTCATTATCAGGTAGATAAGTAATTGTTTGTTCCGGCTCCGCCTCCATTAGAACTACTATTGTTATTCTGAGTCGGCGCAGGAATTTCTGTCTGCTCTGGTGCAGGAATTGAGGTGTTTGGTGGTTGAGGTTGATTTTGGATTGGATTTTGTTTTTTTTGTGCCTCAACTACCCGAAGAAATTTGCTTGCTACCAAGGCAACCGCTTGCCTTTCAGCATTTCCCCCGGGATTGAAGGTGCCATCGCTGTTCCCTACAAGCAGTCCGAGCTCTACTGCCATGGCAACAGCATCTTTTGCATAATCCGATATGGAAGCTGCATCACGAAATCTCAAGCTAGCTGCTTTTCCAGTTGCATCTACGCCCAGAGCTCGTATGAAAATAACAGCCATATCTTGCCGTGATAAATTCTGTCCGTTACCAAACTGGCCATTCCCCTGCCCTTTTATTAAACCGGCCCGTGCAACAGCCTCTGCATATTTAAATGCATAATGATTAGGAGGAATATCAGAAAATGTAGCTTTTGCAGGTACATTTGTAGTATCTAGATTCAAAGCCTTGGCAAGAACAATTGCAAAATCCTGTCTTGAGATCTTTCCTGTTGGATCAAATTTCCCGTTTCCTTTTCCATTTAGAATCCCTTCGCTGGTAAGCTTTAAAATGGCATCTTTTGCAAACGAGTTATCTATATCTGAGAAAGTAGTTAATGCATATACAGGAAGTGCACAAGAACTAAGTAATGCAGCAGTAGTTAAAATTCTTATAATTTTTGTTTTATTCAAAATATTAATCCCCTCCTAGAATTTTAATTTCTACATTTCTCCATCTTATTAAAGAAACTAATCCCGCCATAGTAAAAATTCAGTCACATTACTTATCAATATTATGTTTTTTGAACCAATTTCTTAAGGACTATTATACCTATAACGCTATATGACTGAGTCATAATTTTATAAATCGGGTATTCAGCTTCTCACTCTATTTCTTTTTGATACCTCGGACCCCTCCGGCCGCTTTCTTCTGACCAACAAAAAAGCGGTATGTCATCGTTCTATCACCGTTTGATTTCACGATAACAGAACGTTAACATACCGCGTATTCTTTGCATGGCGTCCCAGGAGAGATTCGAACTCCCGACCGACGGCTTAGAAGTTTGAGCGCTATATCTTCGGCATGTCAACGTCTTGTCAAACGGTGATTTAACGTTATTTCATGTCCGAAGGCTATGTGGTTTCTACGCCGAAGGTTGGACGTAATGTCTAACGGATATTATCTTATCACAAATCGCAAACTAATGTAAAGCACATTTTAAAAAACAAATATATCCATAAAAAAAGCGACGCAGCCACCGAAGCAGCCACGCCGTTTCTTATTCGTTATCTTTCGTACTATCGCCGTCATCATTGCC
This sequence comes from Aneurinibacillus sp. UBA3580, assembly GCF_002375825.1. Classification (NCBI taxonomy): domain Bacteria; kingdom Bacillati; phylum Bacillota; class Bacilli; order Caryophanales; family Paenibacillaceae; genus Aneurinibacillus; species Aneurinibacillus sp. UBA3580. The sequence goes on along the minus strand of NZ_DFMZ01000023.1, from coordinate 30,901 downwards.
GCCAAGCATCGCCTTTAACTCCGCCATTTCCGCGGCGACTTCTTCTTCCGATTTATATACGTCTTCTTCCGGTTGCTTGCGTTCGTCTTTAATCTCGACGGTATTACTCAGCAGTCCTTCCATTTGTAAATACGTTTTAATCGCATTAACGGACGGCACACCGTTGGGTGTTAACTCACCTGATGCCAACCCGATTAGCGCTCCGAAAATTTTAGCTCGATTTTCATATGCGTACCCTCTGGATTCCTGCGCCATATAATCCCGAAATGCGCTGTCTTCTTTCCAATAACGTAATGTTCGCTCAGATATCCCTAACATCTCCGCTAACTCTGCCTGCGTTAATTTTTTCTTTTTATCCGGCGTCAACAAACGATATTCATTCGCCACAACCATATCGGCTGCACGTTGTTGTTCCGGTGTAAGTTTCGTATTTCGTGTACTCATCGTATCATCTCCTTTAAATAGTAAAAGCCCGGTATTATAGCCAGGCCGGTTTTTCTCTTAATCTTGTTTTCGGTCTTGCAGCGCTAGACACCGCCATCTCCAACGCATCCAGCGTATCCACCAACGAACCGGCGTTAATCCCTTCGTATTCATCGAATTGGTCGAGAAGGTTCGTATGCGCCCGATTAAATACGAGCGTTTTATTGTGGCATAGCGGTTCAAGCGAATCGATACGCTGTTGCTTATTCGTCTTATGCGTCTTAATCAGATTTACTTTCGTACGGTACAATCCGGATATCCGAAGCTTGTCCCGTAACTGACGCTCAAACTCGGAATAGGCGCTAACCCCTTCGACACTCACATTGTCATGGCCGTACTCACGGATTTTCTCCACGACATCACTAACGAATAAATGCGCCTGTTCTCGCTTACTCATATCGTCAAGAACGAAAATAAGCCCGCTATCTCGATGCTTACCAACGGTCACAAACGAGTTTAGACATGCTCTTGCCGTAGCGCCCATCGACGGGTCCCAGGCGCCGGTAATATATAAGTCATCTATATAGTACACAGTATTTTCATACAGTAACCCTCGCTTACCGTTTGCGACAGTTGGCGTATAGTAAGCGAATGACGCGACGTTAAATATCTTTTCTTCATCGCTAACCGCTTTATTTAGATATTCGCTGGCGAACGCTCGTGCGCCGAGATTATGCTTCTCATGCATCAAGTCACGATACGTCCAACGCCACGGCCACGCAAGCTGAATACCGGATTCCATCGCTTCTTTATTCGCTTCGTAAAATGCGTCAGCCTCTTCTGTTCCATCTATACGCGCATAAATCGCTTGGTATTCCGCCCATAGTTCCGGATGATCCGGTCCTTGTAGAATAGCGCCATGGTACGAAGAATGAAAGTCCTTACGGTTCAGAATGTGATTAAGCAAACCGTCTTTCGTCGTTAGCGTACCGACAACAACGATTCGTCCGTCCGCCGCTGGCATCGGCATGACTACGGAGTTCCACCACGCAATTAGCTTTTCCCGCGCTTCTTTCGTCCCTTCGTTCCCGGCTACACTTGCCATATCGTCAGCAATTACGAGTGTTGGTCGGTAGCTTCCGAACTTAGCTCCGCGTAATTGCTTACCGGTTGAACTCGCCTGCACCATGCAACCCGTCGTTGTAACGAAACTATCTTCGTTATCACGCTCGTTCATATTACTTTTCTTGTACAATAGCTCACCGAAATCTTTCCGTAGCTTTTCATTATGTTTGAGCTGTCCTTTTATCCACGCAACAAGCTGCTTACTTAGCGTATCCGTCTCCGATAGAATCATCGTATACTTTGCGTACGGCTTCCGGAATAAGAGCGCCCATAACGGCAGTACACCGGAGAATATCGTACTCTTCGAATGACCACGCGCTGAACAAGCCGCTACCCTTGCGCCTGGTGTTTCGTCTATATATTCGCATAGATCGAAGAACTCCCGGTGTATCGGTGCTATCTTCTCGATAGGGTCGTGACGTTTCGTTCCTAAGTGACGGATAGCGTTATCCAGGTTATCCGGGTTACTTTCGTCAGATAACCAGGTATAAGCGAAGAGTGCCGGGTCGTTCTCCGCTTTATGAATCGTTTCTAAGCGCTCGATTTCGTGTTTTAGCGCGATTGCTTTACGTGCCATTTCGTCAGTCAATTTACCGGCTGCTTGCGCTTTGACGTAAAGCAATGCGCGTTCTTTTAACTCCGATATCTTTTTATCGCGTGCATGGTAATTCAACCATGCACCGTTTATGAATGCCATTATCTCGCTCCTCTCTTAATTAAAAACGCGTGGCCGACCGTTTACTGCGGAATTATCAACTTCTGCCCAGGCTTAATTAGGTTCATATTCTTTCCGATGACAGATTTATTAGCGGCATATATCTTATGCGCATCAATATTTTTCACGCCTTGTGTACGGAGCCGCTGCGCTATCTTCGTCAAACTATCTCCGGACTTTACGGTATACGTTTTCGGAAGCTCTTTCTCGTTCGGTCTAGGCGGTTTAGGGGCCGCTTTAATTACCGTCTTTAATCCGGTATCCTTCGATACTGCCGGACCAACTGGCGTTAACTTAATAAACTTATACTCCTGTAGTTCGAGCGTATAGTAGATATCGCCCGGCGAACCTGCCCGTTCTTCAAACATGAAGTTTCGTATTGTCATCGCGTAGTTTACCCACGTATTCGTTACCATAAGGCGAATTGGACGCTTGCTGTTCTTCCACCGCGCGATTTTCTCCACGTATTCTAGCGGTTTCAATATGTTTTCATATTCGCAGTAAGATGGGTTGTAATCACGTGGAAAGAACGAAGACAACGTAATTCGCGTCATTACCTGGCCGCCGGGGATCGAATATTCCCCAAACTGATTTATGTTCACCGTCTGCCAGTTATATCCGGACTCAATACGAATCTCTGGCGGATTTACTGGAAGTTGAAACTGCTCTGCTTTATTATTAAAACTCAACCAAAACTGTAATGGGTTACTCATTACGCCATCAACTCCGCTGCTTGTTTTATTCTACGCACAAGTTCCATACCGATGCGGTCAATATCCGCTTCCTCGCGGATAGTAATTCCGTTCATATTGATAGTAACGTTCGGGGCGCTTCCTTTACGCGCTTCCACTGCCGGAACAACTTTTTCTCCTTTATGGAGTATTGCTTTATACCCGTCATAAGGAACGTTGTCAATACCGTTGTAGTTCGAGAATGGATTGGAAAACGCATTTTCGAACCAGTTTTTCGTTCTCTCCCACCAAGACGGATCGTATGCGGTCATGTTTCCGGAAGGATAAGCCGGTTTATCGTCCGGAGTTTCTGCAAGGCGATTATACGCACGTCCTAGCGGAGTATTCATCAGATCGTAGCGTTCTTTATGGCGTTTCTCTACGTATTCCATCGCTTTATCTACCGCATAAACAAGTCCTGTTGTTATTGCTGCGCCTGCCGCGGCTGCAAGCGTTAATCCAATCGCACTACCCGAACTAGCTGCGGCGAGAAGCGTTGCGCCTCCGGCTAATTTCATTGTGGCGAGTCCGCCAATAACCGCGGCAGATAGCGGATTTTCTTTCGCGTAATTTACGAAACCTTCGATAATTCCCTTTCCGATTGCAGCACCTACGCCGATGGCTGTTTCTGCTACCGGCTTGGCCATGCTGGCTATTTTCTCGGAACCGCCGCCATCAAGCCATTTGTTGACCGCATCCATACCTTCTTCGGTCAGGCGGATTAATTTGTCGCCAATCGATAGCTTTTTCCATTCTTCGTCATTTTGAATACGAGTCATAAATTTATCAAAGGAAACGACGGCTTTTTCCGTTGCTTCGACCGCTTTAAGAATCATATCGGAGCCGAAGTCTTGTACGCCTTTCATCCGATTTTTATCATCCAATATCGCGTTAAGACGGTCGAGTATCGGTATGGATCGTTCTAAGCCCTCTTTTCCCATGTCCTTGAATGCGAGACGGACTTTCTCGGCCAATTGATTGTATTTAGCGATTCCAGTATCGGATATGTCACCGAGGAACTTCTCTGTATACCCCATCCGGTTAAGGATACTGTCAAGCGTTTTGATGAACTCTTGGCCGGATTTACCTTTCAATTCTTTAGTCCATTGTTTAGGAAGGTTGAACCTCTCATCAAGCGACTCTAGGCTACCACTCATCGCTTCACGAATACTAAAGCTCGCACCAAACATGCCTTCCTGTTTATTAGACGCCGCTAGGCGCTCGGTTAATGCCGTAAGTTGTTTCAACTGGTTGATATCTTTCGTCATCGGGATATAAGATTTCGATGAACTCAGGAAGTCATCCATCGAGAATAAAGCGGAATCTTTCGCCCGCTTCTCTACGTAGTCAAACCATTCGTCCGCTTTTTTCGTATTGTTAAACAGCGCTTTGATTACCGCTTGTTCCATCTCGGTATGCGCTGCTGCTCCAATGGTCGCGTCAAACAGTTTCCTTCCGCCCTCAACCGCTGCGTATGCGCCAGCTAACCCGATTAAACTCGAATGAAGACCGCCAATATTACCGCGTAGATTCGAAACACTACCGCCTATCCGGTCGAAAGCGGCGGTAGTAACCCGGCTTTCCGATGCGAAGCGCCCCATACCGTCACGGAGCCGACCTTGTTCATCCCGGAATAACTTTTGTTCTTTATTCGCGCTTCGTACCGCTCGCGATACCGCATCCGTTTCCTTTTCCATGCCACGCATACTATTTAACAATCGACGCATCGGTTGACTCATCTCATCGACGAGCTTCAATTTTGCAATAAGGTTATAACTCATTTGTTCTCACATCCTAACTCTAATAGCGTCTCTAATGTTTCCAGCCCGTCAACTACCCTTAACGCTTGCTTGCGTGTATTTCGAGTTGTTGGTCGTTTGATAACCGATTCAAACGCTGTCGCTATATCAATTATCTTTTTTGCTACGATTTTATCCCGATTAGAAATCGCGGCTTTACGCATTTCTTTTGCAAACGTCTTTGCCTCCATTAGCGCTAGCATATCGGTAGGGTCAAGCACAGATACAGAAAGCTTTGCACTACAATCAATGATTGTGGAAAGTGCCTTCTCCATACCTTCGTTTAACCTTTCGTCTGTCATTTTTCGTTCCTCCTTCGTTAAATAAAAGAGACGCCCGGATTACCGAGCGCCGTTACTTCGTTTCATTATTTAACCTGTATTACTCCGTCAATAACGTACGGCAGCCCTTTATCAACGCTATGCGCCTCAATCCGTCCCTCCATTGCTTTACGGAGTTCCCCTTCGCTAATGCCATACGGTTGTTGCGTTCCACCGTAATAGAAGAACGGCTGGAAGTCGCGAGTGTACACTTTATCAATCGGAACACCTAACGCTTGTTCCGCCGCATATTGCATATCGGCGATAGCCTTGCGCGTCTTAGCATAAGATGCTACTGCATGCAGATACTCCGCTTTCTTCTCCGCAATCTTACGCATTGCAGCGTTGTATTTCTCGTCTGTCTGTGCTTCCTCCGCCAACTGGCGAACGATTGCCTTTACTTCCGATGCAGATTCGCTGATTCTTCCGTCATAAATAGCGCCAGCACGCTTGGCGATTTCTTCGCAAGACGCTAACTCCGCCTCCAGTCCGGATAGTTTCTCACGTAACTTCTTCTCTTCCGTCCAATTCTTGTCGGATGGATCAAGCACAATAGCGTCAATCGCTTTATCTAGTGAAACCTTCGTTTCAGCGATTTTCTGGCGGAGTTCTTCCGCGCGCGCTTCGTGTTTGGCGACTGCTTGCGCTCTTTCTTCACGGATAGCGTTTACTTTCTCAATAGCTTCTTGTACTTGTGTAGGTAATGTAATCATTCATCATTTCTCCTTTATTGTGGGTTTTGGTATAGAAAAAGACGCCGATTACTATTCCGACGCCTCTTGCGATAACTCACGTTTAATTTTCGAATACAACACCATATTTTCTGGGCCTGGCGATTGACGAGCGAGTAACTCCGCGTCATGCAGGTCTGATTTCGTCAACTTTTCTCCGGCACTCACTTTTTGAATCAGCGTTGAACGTGTCTTAACGTAATCAAAATGCGCCTGCTTATGCTCATATTCATTCATATCAAAACGATCCTTCATAATAGCGTAACGTGCCTTATCCGCCTCATCGCCGGTTTCCTCTGCCTTTCTCCGGAGAGATTCGACGTATGATTCGGAAGGGTGAGACGCGAAGGGCGTTTCATCATCGAAGAAGGCGCTGACCATTTCTTTATACTGCTTTTCTTTGAGCGTATACTCCGCAATTTTCTTCGGGTTTCCGCGAGACATTAACTTCATTTTCTTTAATTCAGCGGCGCTAACAGGTAATTTCATTACGCTTCATCCCCTTCATAGGTTTTTACACTATTCGGTACTTCTTTGAAATTGAAAAGCATGCGTAAGTCCCGCTCGTCCATAAAATATTTCTCTTGTTTTGGTACTGAATCAAGTTCAATTCCGTTTAACTTATAGTAATAGTGGTCTGAAAGTTCGCTTCGTGCTTCGTTCCGAATATTTTCGAATTCTCTTACCGCTTGATAGTAATCGAGAACAGCAGCGACATACTCTCGTTTCGCTTCTAGCATACGTTTTAACACCGCATCGAATCGTTGTTCCCGGAACTGCGGGATAAATTCGTTATTCCATGCGTCTATCACTTGCTGAGACGTAATTTCATCTTTAAAAACATCGTGGTACATATTACGCTCTTGTTTCCGACGAGCATACGCCTTTTCAGCGGCTTCAATTTCGTCCTGTAGCTCGTCTAACTCTTTTGTCGCGTCTTTCTTTGCGGCAAGGCTATCACGTAGCACTTGCTCATATTTCGCTTTTAGCGCGTGAACGGTTTCTAACGCTGATTGCTCGCGGCGTACTAGCTCCGCATGTTCCTGTGACCGTTTTTCTTTCTGCGCAATAAATTTATCAAGCATTTCAAATTTCATACTTTCCATCTCCTTCAATTATTTTTAACAACTTGCGAATAGTTCTAACTAAAAAGCGCGCCATTTCGGAAGCGGCGGTTTCGGTATTAACGGCTTGATTTCATATAGCTCGCGTAAGATGTCGGCATTATATTCGACCATCCGGCGGGTATCTATCGTATCGCTTGCGTGCTTTATCGCTCCTGCGATTCCTGCGGTTTGAAGCGATAACAAATAAAGCCGATTATCGCTCGTCCACATTTCAAACGATTCTACACCGTTCCGTTCCGCCAGCTCTCGAATGGTTAGCAGCGCAAGCTCATACGATTCGAAAAGTAGGATCAACTCGTCTAAACGCTGGCCGTCTTGATCGTATAAGATAGCGACAAGAAACGGGCTAGCTTCGATATACTCAACGTTTGCTACAATTAGCGGGCGCATGTTATATATCACCGTCGATTATTGAAGATTTTCTAGCAATGGCGTCATTCGCCAGGAACATCGCCTCGCGCATTTTCAAACGTGACTTATCGTATATGAACGTTGAAACGATGACATAGCGCACGGGTAATATACGTAATGCTATGAACGAATGTAGGCTCTAACGGTGCTAGCCACTCCTGCACATATGGCGCAACCAGGCGGCAGAAATCTTCGCGGTCTGTATCGCTCATTCCGTCGATGTATGACACGTCATACCCGATGTCGTCGAGAATGATTTCGATGGATTTATTAATGTTGGTGGTCTGCATTTTACCCCTCGAATCAATGAAATTTCCCCTTTCGATTGACTTTTTTCTTGCTTTACTTTATATTAATGATACATTGGTGAATTATAATTATTTTTACATATCAGCCAAAAAACTTTGTGCTTGTCTTACAGATTCGATAGCGCTGAGAATTTCCTGAGTCAACGGGAACATTGTAAAGAGTTTCCAATGGATATGCGGCGTCATTAGCATTGAACCCGTCTCAATTCGTTTTACACTCGAAACAGATACGCCGATCGCGTCTGCTAACTCCTGTTGTGTCATATTTTTGTGGTATCGAATTGCCCGCATGATTTCAGCATGGCTCATATAAATTCACATCCTTTCAAAAAGTTACTTTGAAGGCATAAAAAGAAACGCGGCCTCGGCAAAGACCGCGCTCAGGAGGGGAGAAAAACGTCAGCGCTTCACGTTCTTCTTCCTCAATCCCTCTATTTATAACTGGAAAAAAGTTTGATTTAATATAGGTAGGGTATATTTTCTTTTTCTATCTGACGTTTGGCGCTTGTTTCTCTCATATGCGCAGAACGTCATTTTTTTATATTTCGGGTGACGCATCACGTCGCATACAATTTGACGAGCGTTGCGTGAATAGAAGGCGCATCCACATTCGCTGCACATCTTTATCTTTGTTTCATCCAGCGTTAGGATCGCCTCCCGGACGTTCTCTGGCGTACGCTTCTTCTCTTTATTTTCTGCGTTCCAGTCGCTTCCGTCCGCATAGATAACGACATAATGGTCGATATCTTCCTTTACCTGGCGGATTACCTCGCGTAACTCTTCGATGCTGTACTGTACTTTTTCGCTGAATAGCGCCTCTTCAACCGGATTTTCTGTATTGAATGTATGCTCATATATTGAATTCGGAGGCATTGGCGCGTCTGAATCGTATTCTATTTGTTCATCAAAAATAATGCTTACACTCTTTTTTTCTCGATACAATTCTGCCTCTACGTTCAGCACAGGATATTCTGACTTACGTTCCTCAATCATATCGATATTCATAATGAAATCAGCTAGTATATCAAGTGCACTGTGCCGCATTGACGTTGATTTTTTTATAAGTTGTGGGTGTTTAATCGTTGGAGCAGATAACTCATCCATTGTAACTCCTTCTATTTGTAATTCTTCGATAAACCTAGATACTAATGTAGATCGCCACTCCCTAGGCATAGCCTCATTGTTTTCAATCCAGAAATCACCGACACGATTCTTTAAATTCTTTTTCATAATAGAGCCTCCCCTTTGTACTCTTTTAGTTTTTCTCGAATCTTATCGAGTGTCCGACTAACCTGTTCGTGGTGTTTAAACCCAACTGCTTCCGCTATCTCTCTTTTTGAAGCGTCTGGTCGCCGGTATATATAGCGTAGTAACTGACGTTCCCTACTCGTCAGAACCAGATCGTTAATCATCTGCTCGACAAACAGCCGATTACACACGCCGTTCTCTAGCTTCCGTTTTTCACTTTCCAGTGGGATTTTATTACGGACAACTTCCTCCTGGCTCTCTCCTGGCCCGCGAATATAGTTAGAAGAGTCAGATCGTATTTTCATCTCAGGTATTCGATCAAGATTTACAGCGGTTGTTAGCGCCTTATTTCCTTCTGTTGTGAAAGAACGGTAGACACTAATCGCTCGACTGTCTAGCCGATTCTTTAAACGGTCGTAGAACGGCGTTTCCCCGTTAAATTGCGTTTCATTCGCAAGATGCCAGGCGACAACCTGAAAGGCGCTGAAAAAGTCGTCCTCGTAAATCCGGTATCTTTTAAAACGGACATTGGCGTAGTATTTTGCTTTATTCCGGATAATCCAGCCGATAACCTTATAAAATCCCGTCCAGTCCTCAGTTATCGTGTAAATGTGCCATGCCTTTTCTATCTGCTCCCTCCTTTGATTTAGCGCTACATCTGCACGTAACTTAGAAGCAGCGGATTTACTGGTAATAACGATAAAATCACCCCTCCCAAAAAAATTTTTAACTTTTTTTAAAAAAAGTGTGCCAAACGAGTAAGATTTAGCGGATATAGTAACGAAGAGGGCAGGGAATAACGCCCATACCGTCCTTGCGTCCGGTAACGTCGTTCCTTACGTCACTCCGTATCTATCGAAGAGAAACAAGACAGACAGCAGACGGCCGCTCTTGCCGGATGCAGCAAGGCATCATGCCGCGCTTAGTAATAGTCCGCAGAATGGTTCATTCTCCGTTACTATTGGCGGTTCTGTTATAACGGGCTATCGCCAGACTCTGCGCTTCGTTCCACTTCGCTTGAGTAACCGTCCATTACGTTTAGCACGTTTTTATATACTCTTTTTAAGGAAATAGCGAAAAAAGCCAGTAATGACGCGGGTTTCCGGCGATGTTTAGCACTTTTTTGTGCTAGACCGCTAGATTTCGAATGAATGTACGACCTGCGTACTGACGTAGTATCACTCGATATACCGCGCGAGTACCGCCGACAACGCCCGCAAGTTCTCCGGCTTCAATTCGGAATGACCGTTAAGATAACGCGATAACGTAACCGGATGAATCCGCGATTTCTGCGCTATTTTCCGATGTTTCAGCGCCTCCTTTTCCATAATCATTACGATTTGATTTCGAGTTAACAGCGTACTCATTCGTCCATCCCTCCGTATTTATCGTTTATTAGCGTTAAAGGTAAAAGAGAAGCGGCGCAGGGTTAGCGTCCTTTGCCGCTTACTTGATCCGGACTAAAAATTTATAATTGGCTCTTTGTTCTCGTCTACCTCAAATATCCAATCAGGTTCTATGTTATACTTATCTAGCCATTCGATAAGGATTTGACTAGCCCGATCCGAGTCGTCAGCCCATACATATAGAATTCTGTCGGAATCAAGTCCGTTTGGTACTTGTGGTAACTCCAATATTTCTTTAGGTAATTCGATACTAAGCGAAGTATACATTTCTGTATGAATCACACCGCAAAACAAAATATCTCCATCTTTGTGCCGGTTAATAGCTTGAATAAATTGACGCTTTAATTTATCTTTGCGATTTTTTCTTTCTTTTCTTACTTCTAAATCAGAATAATCAACTATCGCGTTCAATCTCCCGGATGCAATCGCATTTTCAATTTTTCTTCTTACAATATGCGTTACTTTTTTGTTCATCATTTAACATCGCTCCTTTTTCGTTTTGGTTTGAATTTATATAAACGCCGGACCCCCGACGGAATTTTGCCTTATATTATTTATTTCGTTTGCCAACGCCAAAACTAGCGAAACTCAGCGGAAATTTTTTCGTCCTATACTAATAAAGACGCCTGTTTTCGAAATCTCGCGCACCCTCTACTCACATATCTGCCGCTCAAACGAAAAACTAGCAAGTTTTAGCGAAAATTTTCTGGAGAATTTTTCGCCCCTACCGTATAAGACACCGTTTGAAAGCGGAATTCTCCCAAAATCCCGAAGTTTTTTCAAGAAAAATTTTTACACACGACCAAACATCGCTCCTTTCCGTTTTGTCCTTTCACCGTTATTAACACGGTTGCCTTCGAAATTTAACAGGATATACGGAAAAAATTTTTTATTTATTTTGAAACCTGCGAAACGGAATTTACGTATAAGATAGAAGAGAAAGCGCCAGAAGGTTGCCGCCTTCTGACGCTTGAATCCCGAAGTTCTGCGGTAGCCTATCCCGTGAACGTCCGGCAGCGGTGTGTGCGATTGCCGTCGCCATCCGCCGAAATATATGTAGAGCGCCTGTTGCCGCAAACGCCCGTAACTTCGTATACTAAAGTCCGAGCCGGATTCGCGGTTGCCGCCACGTTTCCGCGCTTTATACGGTTACCTAGTCATAACGTCAGTTTCAGCGTTGCCGCGCTGTGCTGGCGTTTTTACTTTTTTAATTCGATTACATCCGCAATCAACTGGCGATACTCCTCCGCCTCATCTAGCTTTTCGCCCTCCACCGCATACCAAGCGACAAGGTCAAATTTCGTAAGGTGAACGAATACTTTCGGATCGTTGTCGATCCAGCGACGAACGAATAAGTCATATACCGCTTCTGTATCGGCCATTACGCAGCCGAGCGAGAATTGACCGCTTATTCCGATTGATTGCGCTGCATCCGGAGAAAGCGTGAATAGCGGACGTTTGCAATGCGGCAAGTATACGTTGTACCATCCTACGAGAGTTTTCGTGTACGATACGGTTACTTTCGGTTCTTCTACGAAATCGTACGGGATGAATCCTGTTTCGAGTGATTTTGCTAACATCGACATATTTTTACCTCCTGTATAAAAAATTCGATTTCTCGTACTTATGGTACAACTTATAAAAATGGATGTCAAGTGATATCGAACAAATAATTCAATTTCTCGAAACTTTTGTTTCATATCTCCGTATTTCAGATATACTTGTCATATAGGAGGTACATATAAATGAAATTAAAGCCAAGCTACAAACCGATGGAAATAACGCTAATTAAGCGAGATAAAACACGAAAAGACTTACGGGAGGATTTAGGTATATCGCCTTCTACATTAGCGAAAATGACTAATGGAAAATACGTGGCGTTAGAAGTAATTCAGAAGATATGCGAATATCTTGAATGTAAAATCGACGAAGTTGTCGAGTTTGTTCCAGATACGGAAGGAAACGAATAAATAAGCCGCCAGGGAATCGAAGCCCTCGCGGTATTTTTATTTTCGGTACTCTTCGCCAGTTGTTCAGCCGCAGTCGTTCCGAGTTTACCGGATGATACTAGCGCTTGGATTTCGGGGATTAAGTCGTTTAGTTTCATAAGACGCTGTGTTGTGCGTCTATCCGCACCTATCGATTCCGCAATATCGTCAATAGATTTAACTACGCCATTTTGTCGCAGTTTCTTCCTTCCGTCACGAACGCCCCAGTATTCTTTTAAGAATTGGGCAATCCTACCCTTCTTAATCGGGTCAGGCTCCGCTTCTCCTCGTCTCTCTACGTTCTCGGCTATAAGTAGGTACTCCGCCTCCCGCTCGTCAACATCGACTATTTCAACAGGTACTTCGGTTAATCCGATGTCCTTTGCGATGCGTAAACGTTGGTGTCCGCTGATTACCGTCGTCTCCTTCTATTTTTCCAATCGCCCCGTTCGGGGCAGTTGGAACTCCTTTCAACCATCGATCCACGGTAGATTTACCTACGCCTACCCATTCCGCAATCTGACGTTGTGAGCGCCCCTCCTTCCGTAGTTCAATCGAACTTGATCGTCACAATTTGTTACCAACGAGTACCTTTGAATTAGTCTGTTGGCTTGCATCTTATTCATTCCAATGGATTCAACCCACTCAACGAAACAACCGTACCCGTTCTTTGAAAGTGTATCTTGCGCCTCTTTTAACGCTTTTTTGACTTCGCGTAACTCACGGACGGTCATTTCGTCTACCGTTTTCTCTTCGCCTGTGGACGGGATTGTGTGCGGTGTGGAGACGAACTCCTGGCGGTCTATTTCGGCAGGTAGCGAGAGCATTTCGAATATTTTTCCGCTAGGTAAATTCCGCGACGTCGCGGAATCTCCGAACTGTTCAAACGCCTGCATAAATTTATTCGCTGTTTGCCACGACATGTCGACGTTCTCTTTTAACCATCGCCCAAATTGACCATGAGCTAGGTCGTTTTCCTTAACGTGCTTCAACCGCCTACCTATTTCGAATATAGCGTTACCTGCGATTTGTTTATACGAGTTAAAGAAGGGAAAAAGACGTAAACGAAGAATACATTACATAGGCAATAAATAACAGACGGAAAGGAGGAACCGTTATGAAACGACTAGGTTTATCGTTATGCACCGCAGTACTAGCGTTGTATATTCCGATTACCGCAAGTGCCGCAGAATCACCGTTCTACTACGACAAAAACGGATTAATCCATGTGAAACCGGGAACAACGAATACTCTCGGTAATACGAAAATCGAGTATCCGGCGAATCCATTCGCAGATGATGCGCCTAATTTCGAGGAATTGGTAGCGCCGAAGAATGACGGAGAAAATCCCGGAGATAACCCGCAACTCGATCCGAATTACGTAATCGAAACGGATGATCCGGAAGAAGCGGCCTTAGACGAAGAGGAATCGGAGTATTATTACGCGCCAACGTATGTCGACCGTGAGTATATCGTTGTTGCGGTGAATCCGAAGCTGAAACGGTATATGGCGCGTAGTGTCGAGCCGACGCCCGTTAAGATGAAGAAGAACGTGATATTTACGCAGGAATGGGTGATAACGGAGAAACCGTTAAAGAAGGGGGAGCGCGTGTGGCTGACGTTCGATGAGGACGAAAGTGACGGGATTGATTCGGATAGAGCAGACGGATTGGTGTACGTAACTCCGGAGTGGTTGTTAGACGGGATAGATGACGGGGAATTGACGGAGTAGACGAAGAAAAGCGCCCTCCTGCGGAATGAACCGGAAGAGGGCGTTCGCTTGTATATAACGCTTAAATATTGCGAATACTTCTAAAAAGTAGTACGGAGGTATTTATAAAATGAAATGTCGTGATTGCGGAGCAAAAGGAGCTACCGATAAACATTGGGGACTTTGCGCGAAATGCTATAAGATACACAAAAATTTCGTAAAAGGCTTTCCGAAACTTAAGCGTAAGTGATAACGCCATTCTCGATAACCGGTATAACCCGTCGTCTATCTGGCGCCTCATATTTCGTCTGTAGATATTCGATGATATTCGTATTGTTAACGCACAGGTCGATAATGTCCGCAGACAGTACCGTTTTCGGAACGCCACAAGCAAACGCAAGCCGTTCGAGCTTGTCGTGAGTGTCAGCGGATAGAGCCGGGTTGACTCGCGTCTTCTTATCGCTACGTTCTTTACGTACCTCTCCCCCACTATTTCGCATGAAAAACGCCTCCCTCAAGCGACTTATCCCCGGAAATGATTTAACGAGTAAATGCATAAATCATTTACGGAACCTCTACGTTAAGGAGTATATGCGTAAACAAGCCATATATGACCGTTTGATACCCTATAAAAATTTACATTGTACGGTGTGTTATCAGGAGTCGCAGCCGATTCCGCATACCCACGCTTGGGGGGGCCAACCCTTCCGATTCATACGCTCGACTTATACATTTACCGCATACTTATGCGATTATCCGTTTACATAATGTACAAACTCGGACGTTCTCGTTATTCATCCATAAACCGACGAAGCTAGTCGTATCAAACGTTCCAGCCTACGACCGCAAAAAGGCGTATTTTTCTCGTTTATGCACTATTTTAAACATCGTAGGAATGGCGCGGGTTCCAGCGTTTCTACCGGAAAGTTTACCGCAGGCAAAATGCATAAAGTTATAGCGGTTAAACATACGTCGAAATACCCGAGTTTTCGAGGCGCGTCCGTCCGAGCGCTGTTGCGCCTGTATAAGCGTTAAATACCGAAATCACCCGTATTTACGGCAACTATCGGCAACTAAGCGCTACATCACGTCAGCAAGCCAGTTATACGGCTTAAATGCGGCAGCTTCTCGTTGCTTTCTTCCGCGTTCCTGGCGCTCTTTCTGTCGATGTACATACGTCACCCGTTCTCGATTCGCTTCGTCCCGTAGCGTAGCGTAAAAGTACGCCGGAACCGACATGACACGCGGTAAACTAGCGTCGCTTATGCGCGTAATAACGGCCACTAGAGCGTTGCTAATGGCGGTAGCTGTCGTACGTATCCCTTCGCAACGTAGCGCCAGCAGACGGGCAGTATCGTCGTTAAAACCGTATTCCTGCGCTGTTTCGTATATCTCCGCTTGGCATACGTTAAACTGCATAGTATTTTCGTTGTCTATCTGTGATTCTTCGCGCGCGTGTGCGTTGTATACATCGTCATCATCGTCTTTATTCGTTTCTTTAAGTTCCGTAGGTTCAATAGTTTCGGCGTCAGAAAAAGCGGCTGAATCCGTTGGTACGCTTGCATTTTCATCGCTTTCATGCGTGGAAAGATTAACGGAAACTTCGGTGCAAACTTCCGGTAAGATAAACGGATTCAAGACGAAGAAGCGAAGCTCCATCCCGTTCAATTCGATAATCTTACGCTGACCGATGCCGAGCGATTCCAGGCGAGCGAAAATGTTGCGGACTGTGCGCTCGCATGTATCGAGTTTCTTCGCTAGTGTGTCCGTAGCAAGCCAGCAAACGCCCGGTACAACGACGGAATGCTTGACGATGATATCTAACGCCTCCCTGGCGTTTTTATGCAATCTACGGCCCGCAGCGAGGCGGTGAGCGGCGATATGCTCGTCCATTTCCGATTTACTTTCGAATACTTTTAGTGTTTGCGCTGCAGCGCGGTATATACGATTAATTAGCATAACGTTTCCCCTCCGTTTATATGCACGGAAGAAAAAGCGATACCACTCCGAAAAAAAGGCAATACTAAAGAAGCCTTGCATATAGCGATTTTTTCGCTTATAATGAAGGTAATGTGATAAGTGTTCGGACGTTGGCGCGTCCGTCTTTCGGAATAGTCCGCTGTTGGCGCAGCGGGCTTTTTCTTTTGTGCGATTTTTATTATCTCGTTCGCATTAATATTTTCTTTACAGGCGAATATTTATTGTGTTGATTTCGTATATGCTCTGTATCCATTTGGATGTATTTACGTGTTGTTGTAATGTCAGAATGATCGAGTATCTTCTGCAGAGTAAATAAATCACCACCGTTAAGGATGTAATTCCTTGCGAACGTATGCCGGAACATATGTGGATGCAGTTTTGGCATTTTCAACTTATTTTTCAAACGATTCAATCGCCGTCTGAATGTATCAGGCGACATCGGCTCTCCGTACGCATTCATAAAAATGTAATCGGTATCTCCGAAATATTGCCGTGTTTCTTCGTATAGCTCCTTTACCTTTTTCGCAACCTCTCGACTTAGTGGAATCTCTCGCTCTTTTCTGTTCTTTGCAATCTCTGATGGAATGTAAAGCGACAACTGTTTAAAGTCGATTTGCTGAACTGTTAAAGTTAACGCCTCGTTAATCCGCATTCCCGTATCGAGTAGTAGCAGAATCAGCGTCTTATCTCTCCATTCCGCGAAATACCGTTCATTATAAGATTCAAGAACGCGCCGTAACTCTTCATCCGATAACCCTTCGACTTCTTTCGCCTCATCGTTACGCAATTGCTTAATCGTCGCCATCGCATTAGATTCCGTCATCCCTTCGTTGTGCCAAAAGTTAAACATCGTTTTCATCGTACGTAACCGAATGTTTATCGTGGTTATCGAGAGTCCTTTTTCCGTTTTCTCGCGCCCCTCTACGCCTTCATACGCGCGATGTTCTTTGCGTAAATACGTTATGTAATCGCGTATCAAGCTCGGCGTAATCTCGTCAATATACGTAATGTCTGACGGTAGGTAACGTTTAAAAAACTCCATATGCCTGCGGTAATCAGCGAGCGTACGTGGACGCATTCCTTCCGCTTCTTTTGCTCTTACGAAAATATCAAGCGCATCGTCGAGCGTGTACCGTGTATCTATCCGTTGGACATGCGTAGGCCGTCGGTCTTTGGACGTGGCCGTTACGCCTCTTTCTCCGATAAATCTGCGTCCCATAACTTCATAACCTCCTTCGAGTTCGGCGTTTTGTCTCACGTACGCCTTCGGTAAATACCGACGGATAACGCAAAAAAGCGCTATGTCAACGTCTTGTCACCGTTTGATTTAACGATGCTAAAACGTTGATATAGCGCTCAAATTTCGCATGGCGTCCCAGGAGAGATTCGAACTCCCGACCGACGGCTTAGAAGGCCGTTGCTCTATCCAGCTGAGCTACTGGGACAATGTTTTAATGTATTGCAGCGACAAGAATTATATTATCACACAAAAGAAGATAAAAGCAAGAGCCTTTTTTAGAAAATCAACGTAAAAATTTCAATTACGGATATATAGGAAAACGGCAAGGCGCGATGCATCGCCTTGCCTTTATTATTCCTGCATATGCAGCCCAGCGGACAGCCAGCCGGATGCGGCATCGTATTCCTGCCAGTATTGTTCCCATTTGGCGACAAATGCTTCCATTGCCTCAATCCATTTCAACAAATGGTTCCGCTCCCGGGCCAGTTCGGCGATGCCTTGCATATCACTTTCCTGAAAGCACATCCGAACTTCTTCTTCTATCCACTGCACCTGCAGCCGCTTATGAGCCACAACCTGCCGCAGACGTTCAAAGCGACGATGCAATGCGTCAAATCCTTCAATCGCTTCCATCTATACGGCCATCCTTACTCTTATTATTTGTTTACAGCCTCAACAACTTTTTCAAGTGCAGCAGCAATCGCCTCACACTTTTCTTTTTCCGCCACCAGGGTAGAGATCGCGGACATGTTATTGTCTTTGAAGTGCTCCAGTACCTCTTCTTCCATTTCTTTGATGCGCTGCTCTAGTTTCTCCATGGAATCCTGCGCGTTTACCAGTACATCTTCAAATACGCTTGCTGTTTTTACATCGTTTGCCATCGATGCGGCAACCTCCTCTTCCCTTTGAATGTTTACTGTTTCTTCCACACGTTCCTGTATAAGCTCCGTTGCGTGAATTTCTTCGGCCTGCGTCTCGGTTACGCCATCTTCCTCTTTATAATCGACAATGACCAATCCTTCAATAACGCGAAAACGCGGATCGCCTTCCGGCACAAACACATAATCACGACGCGAGATATTCAGCTCATGTTCCATCATCAGCAGCAACTGCGCAAGAGGCAATTGTTTAATCTGCTTATCTGAAAGAAAGCGGTACAGGCGGTCATTGGCAATTTCCCAGCGGGCCAAGTACCATAGCTCCGAGCCGGCAAACCGGACAAAACGCGGGTCTTTGTACAGCGGGAGCTTGTCCTCGGTATAGCTATAAGAGACGACATTGTGCCGACGCAATTTCTTAAGACATTGTTCCGCAGTAAGCGGCCCTTTATTCTCTAGAAAATAGCGTACCAGCTCTTCCGCGATATGGTCACGAAAAGGCACTTCCATCTCCACTACCGCATGGGATGATCCTACATGGAACGGGGAGACTTTTTCAGCCAGCGCCCCATCAATCACCTCGGACGGCGATTGATGGACGCGCCGTAAACTTGTAGCGTATGTATTCTGCAGACGGCTTTCTAATTCCTGCCTGGAAAGCGAGCGTTCGCCTGTGCGAAACACTTTTTTTAACATACTGCTTGGCGTGTATACTAACTCACTCATCCCAAGACCCCTTTGCACATGTCTTATCGTGTATTATCATACCATGTTCTGATCGGGGATGGACAGGTAATTTAACGTTTTGTTCATTTTTCCTACTTTCTCTCCTTCGATTCGACCATGTGTTTTCTCACAACTTTTTCATAATTACTGTTCTGCAGATAATACTATTTCCCTCTTTTTAGATGTATGATGAGTAAGTAGCATATTTATCATGTTCATTATGAAAAAGGGGATGGAGAAATGGAACCGGTATCCGCAGTAAACGCAATCGTGGCTTTATTCGGCATGTTCGCCGTTCCGATTGTCATTAATTTTCTTGTTCTTTCTCGTGCGGAAAGGAAATATCAAAAGTAAACAGCAACTTTAATGGAAAATGCACCCATGAAAAGGCAAAGCGGAGCCCGGACTCCTGACTTTGCCTTTTTTTATAAAAATTCATCTCTCCTTATATTCAATCTAGACATATCAAGAATTTATATGTATATTTATTATTGTAAATCCAATAATTATTCAAAAAACGTTGCGTAGACAGAAATTCTATGGAGGGATAGCTTTATGTTCATTCGCAAGGCTAAAATACAGGACCTGGACGGAATGATGGCTTTAATTAATGAATATGCGCAGCAGGGCCTGATGCTGCCTCGGTCAAAGCTATCACTCTGCGAAACGCTGCACTGCTTTTCAGTGGTCATTGATAATGAAGGAGAAGTAAGCGACCCGGGTACGGTCATCGGAGTCGGAGGTCTGCATATTCTCTGGGAGGATCTGGCCGAAGTACGATCGCTCGCCATTTCGGAAAAAGCAAAAGGAAGAGGGCTTGGCAAGAAGCTGGTCAACCATCTTATCGACGAAGCCGAGCAACTTGGGCTAAAACGCGTTATGTCACTAACGTACCAACAGGAATTTTTCGAGAAATGCGACTTCTATGTAGTCCAGAAAGAAACGCTGCCGCATAAAGTTTGGAAAGACTGCATCAACTGCTCAAAATTCCCAAGCTGTGACGAAATTGCCATGATTAAGGACTTAGCACCGATTGCAATGACCATAAAGTAAAGAGAGATGGCGAAGCGGAAGAATACCCGAATAACCCGCCTCGCCACTTTTTATTTCCTGCCTTTAAATACATTTTTAATCATATCGAACCGGCTTGTACCTACAAGCGAATTCGCTTTGGCCAGTACATCACGAATGACATTCATAATATTCTTATCACCGTTCCAATGCTCGTTAATAACCTCTTCATCTACATCTATCAGCATCTTATTCAGCGCTAAGGTGGCAAAGATGATATCGTCGATAAATCCGCCGGGTCCGGTGAGAATCTCCGGAATAATATCAAACGGTGTCATAAAATATACGACCGCAGCAAGTGCAATCGACTTGGAACGGAACGATACGCGGTTGTCTTTGACCAGACGGGCGAGCAGTACGAACAGGTCGGGAGCGAGCATCAAATACGGGGTAATTTTCTCCGTTCGCCTCTCCCCGATTTTTTCCCTCATATACTTTTCAATCTTCTCGCGCAGTTGATCGTAGTAGCGATTATGCTGTCGCTCGATCACGACCAATTCCCCGTCACTATATGATCGAGACGCTTCTTCCTCAATGTCCGGTGATACTTCCACGTCCTCTACCGGCTCCATCCAATCAAACTCCGGCGTTTCCAGCAGAATGTCTGGAGGCACTGTCACTTCCAGTTGCAGTGCCCCTCTTTCAAATGCCACCTTCTCTACCGTAATATTCTGCAATACCGGATAGGCACTGGCAAGTGGAGCCAGTTGTACAGTAATGCGCGTGTCAGAAACATGAATATCCCGTTCGTTTCCCAAAACATTCATGAGCAGCGATTTGCCGGTAAGATTCTTCGTTAGAAACATTTCGGTTTCATGTATCAGCTTCTGTGTGATTGACACTTTTTCCTTCTGCACATCTTCTGAATAAACCATTGTAAGGTAGCGTCCGGAAGCATCAAAACGGAACGTGTCTAACTGCAGCGTATACAGCACCGGCAGCCATTCGCCGCGTAATTTAATCTGCGCTTTCACTACCGCATATCCGTCATAGAGGCGGAGCTCATTCAAGTAAATATCGTCAGGAAGCCGTTGGTTGAGCCTGGGTACAACTGCTGCGTTAATCATTTGCTCGCTTACTTTCATCCGAAATCGACTCCTTCCTTACCTTTACTATTATCTTACCCTTATGTGGCCGCAACGATAATATCTTCCCCGGTCTCAACGGCCAATTGAATCATAATGTCTCCCCCTCCTCTGCCCCCTCATCTATCGCTTTGTATATATTGTACCCACTTCTGAGACAGCAAAAAAGCATTCCAGACATAAAAAGTCGGAATGCTTGGCAAAAGGTTTACTTAAATCCTCTTTCGTATTGACGCGGCCCGGTGTACGCACGATTACGCAGCCTTGCAGCCTGCAGCACCCAGTATGGATCACGCAGCAACGCACGCCCGAGAAAAACAAGATCCGCCCGCTCATTCCCGATAATCTCATTTGCCAGCGTATGTTCCTCGATTAATCCGACACAACCCGTAGCAATGCCTGCTTCATGGCGAATCTTCTCTGCATAAGATACTTGATAACCCGGAAAAATCTTTTTGGGCATGACAGGCAGAATGGCACCGGATGAGCAGTCAATCAGATCAACACCAGCTTCTTTCGCCATTTTTGCGATTTGTACGCTGTCTTCAATCGTCAATCCGCCTTCGACATGATCAACGGCGGAGATGCGGAGATACAAGGGATTTTCCGCTGGCCACTCTTGCTTCACCGCTTCAATTACCCGTTTTAAAAACAGAAAGCGTCCTTCCAAACTTCCTCCATAACGGTCAGTACGCTTGTTGGATAACGGGGATAAAAATTCGTTAATCAAGTAGCCGTGCGCCCCATGAATCTCTATAATGTCAAATCCGGCTTCCCGTGCCCGGCGCGCACCCTGCCGCCATGCTTCTAGCACTTCTTCGATGTCAGCTTCCGTCAATTCATGCGGCACCTTGGAATTATCATCAAACGGGATCGCGCTCGGCGCCACGATCGTATCATTTAGCTTCGCTTTGCGTCCCGCGTGCGCCAACTGGATTGCCGCCGCGGCTCCCTGTGCTTTTACGAAGGATACGATTCGGCGCAGCGGCTCGATATGTTCATCACTCCAAATTCCTAAATCCTGATGGCTAATCCGGCCCCGCGCTTCTACTGCCGTCGCTTCCTGTATGACAAGACCTACACCGCCTGCAGCGCGTGTACCGTAATGAACATAATGCCAATCGGTTGCTTTTCCGTCATCTCCCGCCGAATACATACACATGGGCGACATAACAATTCGATTGCGTAGCGTGACATTTTTTTGGGTAAACGGGGTAAAAATATCAGACATATATAGCGCCTCCTTTTCCACACACTTACACAAGTAATGATACTATAAAAACCAAAGACATACTAACATTAGTTGCATTTTTTCGCTATAATAATGAGTATCTACTGATTGGACAGACAGCCTGCACAGGAAACGAGGAACTTGCATGTGGAGAAAAATATACCGGAAAATGAAGTATCAATACATTAAGCTGCTTCGTTCTAAAGGGGCCCCTTCAATAGTGGCCCGCAGCTTTTCACTCGGAATTTTTATCGAGTTTATTACACTGCCCACGCTAGGCTCGGCGTTCTTGCTTCTGTATCCGCTGAATCTGCTGATTCGCGGCAATTTCGCGGCTTCACTCATCGGATTTATCATGGGCAAATTTGTGCTTCCGCTGTTTTTTGTTCTCAATATGAGTGTAGGTACCATGCTGATCGGCGATACACTTAGCCCCGGTACTAACGAGATGGGGCACATGGGATTCATCGCATTGTGGGAATTCGTTAAAGAGAAGGGCGTCGCGTTTTTCGTTGGCAGTGCTGCAAATGGATCGATTATGGCCCTAATCTGTTATGTGCTTGTATTCTACGCGCTGCAATTGTACCGAAAAAAGCGGGAGAGCCGGCGTCTGGCACTACAGTTGAATAAAGATATGAGATAACAACAAACCCTCCGGAAATTCCGGAGGGTTTTCTTCTTTCTTATGCCAGCACCGCACGGTCGCTTGCGAATTTTTCGCCGCGAAGCCGTTGGAATTCAGCCAGAAGTCTTTCAATTGTCAGGTTCTTCTTCTCTTCCTCCGGCACATCGAGAATAATCATGCCTTTATCCATCATGATAAGACGGTTACCCAAGTCAAGCGCTTGCTGCATGTTGTGCGTAACCATCAGTGTCGTTAGCTTTTGCCGTCCGACAATTTCTTCCGTTAGCTCTGTAATCCGCTGAGCGCGCGCCGGGTCCAATGCTGCGGTGTGCTCATCAAGCAGAAGGACCTTCGGCTTGGTAAAGGTTGCCATTAACAAACTTAGCGCCTGGCGCTCACCGCCGGACAACAGCCCCACTTTCGCGCTCAACCGGTTTTCAAGCCCGAGATGAAGCGTCTCGAGGTATGTGCGGAATTCATCACGCCTTTTTGCTGTTACGCCTCTACCCAGCGTTCGACGCTTATCCCGAGCATACGCCAACGCAAGATTTTCTTCGATTGTCATGGCGGGCGCCGTACCGGCCATCGGATCCTGAAATACACGACCAATCATAGGAGCCCGCTTGTATTCGGGAAGATTATTTACCTTCACGCCGTCAATTTCTACGGTTCCGTAATCCGGTTTCAGCACGCCTGAAATAATATTCATGAGCGTTGATTTTCCGGCTCCGTTACTCCCGATGATCGTAACGAAATCGCCCGGGTTTAAATGGAGGTTCACATGGTTAAGCGCCACTTTCTCATCCACGGTTCCTTCATTAAATACCACGTAGATATCATTGAGCTTAAGCATGCTTCTTCACCTCGCCTCTTTCATGTACCATCTGTTGCTCCCGGTTCTTTGTCCGCGCCGCTTTACGCTTCCGCTCTTTATAACTTGCAGAAATACGCGGCGCAATCAGTGCGGCGATAACAATTAAGGCAGTCATTAACTTCATATCGGACGGATCAAGCCCTACCTGCATTGCCAAAGCCACGACCATGCGATAAATAATAGCTCCGCCGATTACGGCGAACGTAGCGCGCACAATCGAGCGGTCACCGAAAATCGCCTCACCAATAATGACAGAAGCAAGGCCGATGATGATCATCCCGATACCCATGGATACATCCGCAAATCCTTGATACTGGGCATATAACGCCCCGGAGAGCGCTACAAGTCCGTTAGATATGCTTAATCCGATAATAATCGTATTATCCGTATTGGTGGAAAAACTGCGGATCATGCGCTGGTTGTTGCCCGTTGCCCGAATCGCGAGCCCCACTTCTGTATGAAGAAACCAGTCATTGATGAACTTAATAACAAGTGCAATGATTGCCAGCGCAAGCAAAAGACCGTAATCTCCCAGCGCAGAAAGCGCATCCTGAATTTGCGTAAACAGCGTATCTTCACCCAGCAGCGGCACATTCGCCTTGCCCATAATGCGAAGATTGATCGAATAAAGCGCAATCATGGACAAAATCCCTGACAACAGGGCATTAATCTTTCCTTTTGTATGCAGAATACCCGTCATCGCACCGACGACCAATCCAATCAAAAGCGCGGATACCGTCGATAAAAACGGCGCGAAGCCCGCTGTAATCATCGTGGCGCCAATCGCTCCGCCGGTGGCGAAACTACCGTCCACCGTCAAATCCGGAAAGTCTAAAATTCGAAATGTTAAATATACACCAAGCGCCATAATGGCAAAAATAAATCCTGATTCAATCGATCCTAATAACGCTACGCCCATAGCGTCCTCCTTTCACCTGCTCATCTGTCGATGTATTTATGCGGCATGGCAGGCTTCCGGAAAGAAGTCAGGGCTTCAGCTTCTTTCCTGTGAGGACCTGCTCATTCATTCGGTTTTATGCATTATTTTGCTTCCGTTTTTTCAATCAGCTGCGGATTCCACTTATCCATCGCCTCTTTTGGCAGCTTCTCAATATCAATGCCCTGAGCTTTTGCGGCTTCTTTGTTGATAGCAAGATTCAGCTTGTTCGGATAACCAACCGCTAAATCGCCCGGTTTCGCCCCGTCTTTTAAGATCTTCACCGCCATAAGACCGGTATCATAGCCAATATCAGAATACTCGAATCCAACGCCTGCAAAACCGCCTCCACGTACGGATTCAAGCTCACCTACAAACAGGGGGATTTTGCTTTTGTTTGCTACCGCTACAATGGATTTCAGCGCAGTGACCGCCGTATTATCCTGCGGTACATAAATCGCGTCCACTTTTTTGCCAACCAACGATTCCGCCGCCTGTTTTACTTCACTTGTATTAGTTGCAGTCGCTTCCACCGGGGTCAATTGCAGTTTGCCCAGTGCTTCTTTTGCCACTTTCACATTCGCCACAGAGTTCGCTTCACCGCTGTTATAAATAATGCCTACATTTTTTGCCTGCGGAAAGAAATCCTTAATAGCTTCCATCGTGTTCGGAATCGCGTCCGGAGGCGTATCGGAAAAACCGGTAATATTCTTGCCTGGCTTTTCAAGGTTATCCACCAGCTTAGCGCCTACCGGATCGGACACCGCTGTAAACAGAATCGGCGTATCCTTTACGTTCTGCAGCATTGCCTGCGCATTCGGCGTCGCAATTGCCAGAATCAAGTCTTTTTTGCCAGCCGCAAACTTCTGTGCAATCGTATTTGTATTTGTTGGGTCAGCTTGCGCATTCTGATAGTCGATTTCGATATTTTTTCCTTCTTCAAGTCCGTTTTCTTTTAGTGCTTTAATGAATCCTTCACGAGCCGCATCCAGGGCCGGATGTTCAACATACTGAGAAATACCTACCTTAAATTTTTTCTCTGTCCCAGCCCCTGTCTTCTGCTCCGTTTCGCCGGCCTGTTTACTGGCGCCCTGTCCGCCGCAAGCAGCAAGCAGCAACATCATTGCCGCAAGAAGAATCGCTGCCAGCCGTTTCTTTTTCACCATACACGTTCCCCCTACCAAAGCTTTTATTTTATTTTAAAAATTTCATTTACTTCAGTAGATACATTATAGCATGTTCTGTTTTACTTTAAAGCAAAAAAATAACGGAGATAATTTATTTTTTTAAAATAAAGAAGGTAAATCGCTTGATTTTTCTACTTTAACGCGTTCACAGAGAACAGCAATAAAAATACTATTACTTGATTAACAAATCAAATAACAGTATTTTTAGCTTACAATTTATTTAATTCCCTGGATCATAGAAAACACAAACAAATCGAGTGAAAGCAAGAACCCGGCAAAGAAACCGAACATCCCGAACATAAACCGATTTTTCTTCGCTCTTTCAAATTGAAGCGCAGTCAGCACCCCGACAAATGGAATAGCGACCTCCAACGCAATAAAACGCATTCTAAGCCCTTCGTCTCCCCCTTTCAGCGCTTCAAACGAAATGGAATAATTATACGCCGCAAGCCCTATAATCACCAGCAAAAACGGACTCATCCGCAGTAATGTTTTCATTTCGCTTCTCCCCCTCTACTGCTTCCCATGTTACTTTGTTCCTCCTAAGCGGTAAAGAGCAGGAGAAAAATATTCACGAAATTATAATTTTTGCGAAGAAGAGAGAAGAGCCGACATATCTTCCGGGAGCGGCGCTTCAAATAAGAGGTCGGATTTATGACGCGGATGCGGAAACGTAAGCGTACGTGCATGAAGCGCCTGCCTTGCAATCAGCATTTTCTCCCCGCCGTATAAATCGTCTCCGAGCAGCGGATGCCCGATATGGCTCATATGGACGCGAATTTGGTGTGTACGCCCGGTATCGAGTTTCAATCTCAGATGCGTAAACTCCTTATATCTGCCTAGCACGTTATAATGGGTGCGCGCCCATTGCCCGCTTTCATGAACGATGCGTTCCATAAGCGAGTCCGCTTTGCGCGCAATCGGCGCATCGATCGTGCCCTCTTCCTTTTCCACCTGTCCATGCACCAGCGCTTCGTAATAACGCGCAATCCCGTTCTGTCGTTGAACCGCAGCCAGCTGTTGGTGCGAATACTGACTTTTGGCAATCAACACCAGGCCCGAT
This sequence comes from Aneurinibacillus sp. UBA3580, assembly GCF_002375825.1. Classification (NCBI taxonomy): domain Bacteria; kingdom Bacillati; phylum Bacillota; class Bacilli; order Caryophanales; family Paenibacillaceae; genus Aneurinibacillus; species Aneurinibacillus sp. UBA3580. Next base: position 3,961 of record NZ_DFMZ01000023.1, on the reverse strand, counting down.
GTATCTTTATCCAACCGGTTAACCGGACGGAATTTACGCGAAATGCCCTGCTTTCGCCAGTGATACACTACACCGTTCGCCAGCGTCCTGCTTGGATAAAGCATCGTCGGATGCACGCATAAATTGGGCGCTTTGTTTACCACTAGAATGTCTTCATCTTCATATGTGATACAGAAAGAAACCGGCTCAGGTATAATATTTTCCGACTCTTCTTCCGGCAGGTATAACTCAATTGTGTCTCCTTCTCGCAGCGGATGATCCAAATACGTTGGTGCCCCGTTCAGGCGAATGCCTTTAACGTGTTTTAATTCAACCAACAGGCTGCGCGAAATACCGTGATCTTCGCGAAGAAAGCTGCGTACGTTTTTTCCTGCCTCTTCAACCTCTCGTGGTACGATAAATCGGAGCACCTGCTGTTTTTTTTCCTGCTTTTCTTTCATGTTCTATCCCCCAGCATTTTCAATTCCCAACACTTCCCTTATATCTTCTGTACCGAAATGCTAATTTCATCGGTTTTTCGGTGTTTTGAATATTCATTCATGTGTTATTATTAATTTAGTTCTCAACTTTACATACCGTTTTGGTTTGAGAGACAAATTATATAGGAGAGGGAGATTTGAATGGCCCAGATTAAAAAGTTCAAGAAAATTCTGGTGGCAAACCGCGGCGAAATTGCCATCCGGATTTTCCGCGCCTGCACCGAGCTCGGTATCCGCACTGTCGCTGTATACTCTGAGCAAGACAATGTCGCTCTACACCGTTTCAAAGCTGATGAAGCCTATTTAATCGGGGAAGGTAAAGGCCCGATTGAAGCCTATCTGGACATCGAAAGCATCATCGAAGTAGCCAAGCGCCACGATGTCGATGCCATTCATCCCGGCTACGGCTTCTTATCCGAAAACGAACAATTTGCCAGACGCTGCGAAGAAGAAGGCATTACGTTCATCGGACCGAAATCCGAACACATCGCCAAATTCGGCGACAAAGTCACCGCACGCCAGATGGCAATCGAAGCCGATATTCCGGTCATC
>NZ_DFMZ01000023.1:2217-2837 GCF_002375825.1 Aneurinibacillus sp. UBA3580 | reverse complement strand
TCGAAGCCGATATTCCGGTCATCCCTGGTACTCCGGAACCGGTGCGCACGCTGGAAGAAGCGCTGCGCTTTGTGAAAGAAAACGGCTACCCGATTATCATCAAAGCCGCATCCGGTGGCGGTGGCCGCGGCATGCGTATCGTCCGCAAGCAAAGTGAGCTTACGGATGCGCTTGATCGCGCCCGTTCCGAAGCAAAATCCGCCTTCGGAAACGCCGCCGTCTACCTTGAAAAATATCTTGAAAATCCAAAGCACATCGAAGTGCAAATCCTGGCCGACCAGCATGGACACGCCGTGCACCTATTTGAGCGCGACTGCTCGATTCAGCGCAGGCATCAAAAAGTCGTCGAGGTAGCACCAAGCCTGTCTCTTACGGAAAGACAGCGCGAAGAGATCTGCAACGCGGCGCTGCGTCTGGCCCGCTCGTCCAACTACATCAATGCCGGTACGGTCGAGTTTTTAGTCGCACCGGATGGAAAATTTTATTTTATCGAAGTTAACCCGCGAATTCAAGTAGAACACACGATTACCGAAATGGTGACCGGCATCGATATCGTTCAGTCACAGATTCGTATCGCGGAAGGGTACGCGCTTGAAGATCCGGAGATCGGCATTCCTTCC
>NZ_DFMZ01000023.1:1053-2116 GCF_002375825.1 Aneurinibacillus sp. UBA3580 | reverse complement strand
GCATTCCTTCCCAATCAAGCGTACAGATGCGCGGCTTCGCCATTCAGTCCCGCGTAACGACAGAAGATCCGGAGAAAGGATTTGTGCCGGATACAGGCCGTTTGCTTGCATACCGTTCCGCCAGCGGTTTTGGCGTGCGCCTAGACGCCGGCATCGGCGCACATGGCGCGACGATTACGCCACACTACGACTCTTTGCTCGTAAAAGTATCAACGCATGCGCTTACATTCGAACGAGCAGCCAGAAAAATGCTGCGTACCTTAAAAGAATTCCGGATTCGCGGCGTGAAAACAAACATCCCGTTCCTTGAGAACGTGATGCAGCACCCGGACTTCTTAAGCGGAAATTATAATACTTCCTTTATCGATACAAAACCAGAGCTATTTGAGTTCCCGATTCGTAAAGACCGCGGAACAAAAATTTTAACCTATATTGGACAAACGATTGTCAACGGCCATCCGGGCCTTACTAAGACGGACAAAAAACCGTTGTTCGGGGCTCCCCGCATTCCGGAAACATCCTATAAACAGGAGTATCCGGCGGGAACCAAACAAATTTTAGACGAGCAGGGACCGGAAGGCCTTGTCAAATGGATTCAGCAGCAGAAAAAACTGCTGGTGACCGACACGACGTTCCGTGACGCGCACCAATCGCTGTTCGCTACCCGTGTGCGTACGCACGATTTGCTGCAGATTGCGGAAGCGACCGGCAAACTGGCCCCTGACTTGTTCTCGCTTGAGATGTGGGGCGGGGCTACATTCGATACAAGCATGCGCTTCTTAAATGAAGATCCGTGGGACCGTCTGTGTAAGCTGCGCGAAAAGATTCCGAACCTGCTGTTTCAAATGCTGTTCCGCGGCGCCAACGCCGTTGGCTATACGAACTACCCGGACAATGTGATCAGGAAATTCATCGAAACGTCCGCGAAGGCAGGCATTGATGTCTTCCGGATTTTCGACAGCCTAAACTGGCTGGACGGCATGCGCCTCGCGATCGAGAGCGTACGCGAGACTGGAAAGATTGCGGAAGCCGCTATCTGCTACACCGGCGACATTCTCGATCC
>NZ_DFMZ01000023.1:0-961 GCF_002375825.1 Aneurinibacillus sp. UBA3580 | reverse complement strand
TACACCGGCGACATTCTCGATCCGAAACGTGAGAAATACAACTTGCAGTATTACGTCAACCTGGCGAAGGAGTTGGAAAAAGCGGGCGCGCATATTCTTGCGATCAAAGACATGGCCGGTCTTTTAAAGCCATACGCCGCGTACGAGTTGGTCAAAGCGCTGAAACAAGAAATCAGCATTCCGATCCACCTGCATACGCATGATACAAGCGGAAATGCGGGAGCGATGCTGCTAAAAGCGGCCGAAGCTGGCGTCGATATCGTGGATGCGGCACTTAGCTCTATGTCCGGTCTAACGTCGCAGCCCAGCTTGAATGCACTCGCCTACGCGCTTGAGCACGACAAACGTGCGACCGGACTCAATCACGAGAACTATCAAAAGCTCGCCGACTACTGGGAGGACGTCCGCAAATATTATGTCGGATTCGAGACCGATATGAAAGCAAGCAACGCTGAAGTGTACAAGCATGAAATGCCGGGCGGGCAGTACACCAACCTGGAGCAGCAGGCCAAAGCCGTCGGGCTTGGCGACCGCTGGGGCGAAGTGAAAGAGATGTACTCCACCGTGAACCGCATGTTCGGAGACATCGTCAAAGTCACACCATCATCGAAAGTGGTGGGAGATATGGCGCTGTTTATGGTACAAAACAACTTGACGGAAAAGGACGTATATGAGCGTGGAGAAAATATCGATTTCCCTGAGTCGGTGATTACCTTCTTCCAGGGATATCTCGGCCAGCCGCACGGCGGTTTTCCGGAAGAGTTGCAGCGTGTGATTCTGAAAGGGCGGGACTACTTTACATCCCGTCCGGGTGAGTTGCTGCCGTCCGCCGACTTTGAGGAGATCAAAACAATGCTTGAAGAAAAGCTGGAGCGTGAGATTACTGATTTCGATCTCCTGTCGTATGTTATGTATCCGCAGGTATTTTTAGACATGCAGAAGCGCCAGCAGGAATTCGGCG
>NZ_DFMZ01000042.1:36495-38589 GCF_002375825.1 Aneurinibacillus sp. UBA3580 | reverse complement strand
TCATGGCAGGGCCTGTGGCTAATTGGGCATGGTGGTTTTGTGTCAGCAGACAAAATGAAATCTGGAAATTAAACTCAAAATATGTTAATTTTTAACAAAAAAGGAGGGTAGCGAATATGCTTGCGAAAGTTTACAGTGCTACGGTGTTGGGAGTGCAGGGGGTGGGGGTGGAAGTCGAGGTTGATATTGCGAACGGACTGCCGCACTTCGAAATTAGCGGGCTGGCCGCTTCTTCCGTACGGGAAGCGCGCAATCGGGTCAAGTCAGCCATTAAGAATAGCGGGTATTCATTTCCGCTGCAGCGCATTACGGTGAATCTGGCTCCGGCAGACGTTCGGAAAGCGGGCTCCATGCTCGATCTGGCCATCGCGGTCGGCATCCTGCTTGGAAGCGGACAGGCCAGTATCCGGAACGGCCTTGCAAACTGGCTGTTTCTTGGCGAGCTGTCGCTTGAAGGAAAACTGCGTCCGGTGCACGGCCTGTTTCCGATGATTCTCGCAGCCAGGCAGGCGGGGTTTGCGGGTGCCGTTATTCCAGCTATGTGTGAAGAGGATGTAGAGCGGGTAAAACTGCCGATTTTACGCGTCGCCACGCTGAAAGAGTGCATAGAATACGGCTCATTTGCCGATGACCAGCTTCCGGTAGATACAGTCGGCGGACGCATTCTACATGAACAGGCGGGACAGGACGATGTACCTGAGTGTTTTAGCGATGTAAGAGGGCAGAGACACGTAAAGCGGGCAATGGAAGTGGCGGCAGCAGGTGCACATCATCTTGCTATGATCGGGCCGCCGGGTACGGGCAAGACGATGATGGCGCGTCGTTTTCCGACGATTCTCCCACCGCTCGATGAAGAACAATCGCTTACAGTCGATTCCATTTACAGTGCATGCGGGCTGCTTGCGGAGCGGTGGAGACAGGCTCCTTACCCTCCTTTTCGCTCTCCGCATTCCTCCATCACGACTGTAGGCATGCTCGGAGGCGGCCTATTTCCGCAGCCGGGCGAGCTGAGCCTCGCGCATCTTGGCGTGCTGTTTTTGGATGAGTGGACCGAGTTTTCGCGGAACGTACTCGAGACAATGCGCCAGCCGTTAGAAGACGGACAGGTCACTATCCTCCGTCAGGAGTCGAAGCTTTCGTTTCCCTGTCGATTCTTGCTTATTACCGCATGCAATCCATGTCTGTGTGGATTTTACCGCTTTGAGACGGACGGCCACCCGTGTACATGTTCGATACGGGAGATTCGGCGTTATTGGAAGAAATTGTCCGGACCGATGCTTGATCGGATGGATATTCAGGTAGAAGTACCGCGGGTGCGAATCGATGAAATGAAAGAAGACGTCTCGATGACTTCTCGCATCATGCGCGGACGGGTACAGGCGGCGCGGGAAAGGCAAAAGCACCGCTACCGTGATGCGGCTTTCCGCACGAATTCTCAATTATCAGGCCGATGGATTGCACGCTATATTTCACTTTCTACTCCGGTGCAGAGCTGGCTTTCCGCTCTCTATCAAACAAGCGGCATGAGTAATCGTTCCTACGATAAGATTGTGAAGCTGGCCCGTACTATTGCCGATCTAGAAGATTGTGATGATATACGGGAAGAGCATATTGCCGAGGCGTTTCAATACAGGACGCTGGAACAAAAACAGTGGAAAGAGTAAGCCGGATAAAAACTTTTCGACATAAATCGCTGTGGATAACGATATCTACAAAAAAAACCTAGATTTCATAGCGGATCTGAAATTTTGTGCACAACTTATTCACAAAAAGCTGTGGATAACGGAACGCTTGTTCCGAAAAAGAGCCGATGTTACAATATGGAAAATGACAGAAAACAAGGGGAGGCGTCTATGCATTTACTTTCAGATGATGCGTTGCTTGATGCCTATGTGAAAGCGATGCATCTTGGCCTTGAAAAGGAGTTCATCGCACTGTTAATTGAAGAAATAAACAGGCGGGACTTACATTTACCGCCCCATTGATAAGCAGATGCCAGTCATCTGCTTTATTTTTTACAGAAAACCATCATGACTTTTCAGCCGCAACCCCGACATGAAAATCATAAGAGGGGCGGCTGACTTTTGTGGTACG
>NZ_DFMZ01000042.1:29559-36346 GCF_002375825.1 Aneurinibacillus sp. UBA3580 | reverse complement strand
AAGGCGAACGCCTTTTTCTTCCCCGGATCTTATTTCCTCTTTCCCTTCCTTCTTTTCTCATGATTTTCACAGAAAAAAAGCACCTGCGAAACCGCAGGTGCGAGAAAAGGAGGTGTTACACGTCGAGTACACTATACTATATGCAAACTTGTATGATTTCATGTGGACAGGTGCCACGGTCCGGATCTTTTTTCTCCGCCTATTTTTAAAACGCATGCGAAATATGCAGAACTTCCGGCTCAGGAATCGAACGGCGATACGTAAGCACGACGACATCAAACCTGGGCGACAGCTTGTGTTCTTCTTTACGCTTATGCAAATACTCCAGTGCCGTCCTGCGAATGGTACGCTGTTTAGCCGGCGTAATGGCTTCACATCCATGGCCGTACAAATCGCTGGTGCGCGTCTTTACTTCGATAAATACCAGCCATTCCCCATCGCGCATAATTAAATCAACTTCCCCTGTTCTCGTGTGATAATTACGACATTCCAGTACATACCCTTTCTCTTCTAAATATCGGCACGCAAATGTCTCTCCGTCAGCACCGAGCTGCCTGCTTGTTTTCTTCATAATTTCCGTCTGCTCCCACGATCCGTTTGGTAAACAAACGCCAGTATCTCCGCCACTACCTGGTAGAGTTCTACCGGAATCTGTTCGTTCAACTCCAGGTTGGCCAACACTTCTACAAGCGACGGATCCTGTTGGACCGGTACGCCGTGCGCTTCCGCCTGCTCAAGAATTTTCTCGGCCACATGTCCCCTGCCTTTAGCGATAACCCGCGGCGCCTCGCCTTCGCCGGGTTCGTAGCGCAGCGCCACGGCACTCTTGCGTTGATACGGCTTCTTCATACGCGGAAATCCACCCCTTTGTAATGGACCAGGCTTGAATTCGGCAGCGGAAGCGGCGGAGTGGGTTTGCTGTCTTCTTGCTGACGCTCTTCCGGCATTTCCGATACGCGCAGCCCGGATAAGCGGTACCCTTCTTTGGCCAGATTTTGCTCCAGCGAGGCACGCAGGGCACGTACCAATGCCTCAAGCCCTTCACGATTGTTATAAAGATGGAGGGAGACGATTTTATTGACAATGGACACATCAAGCATTGTCTCCCCTATGTTCTGCATGGATAAATAGAAAAACAGGCGGCAATTGTCGGGATCAATTTCACCTTTGCCTTTTTTGCGCGATTCAATGTGAATGAGCGCATTCTCGCCGTCTTCCTGGCCGGGCAAAGGCAGTTGAATCGCCACCTGGACAAATGCATTATTCTCAGAACCCGCTCCCATCATAAGCTGCTGTCCGGTTACCTGATGCACAAACTGCTGCATCTGCTCCCTTACGGTGGCAGGCAGCGCATCCGCTTTCGGATGCTGTAACAGATAAAGCAACGTAGATTTTATGTTCTCCACTTCCGCCGCTTTTTCCCCTGTCATCCGGGCAAGTGTTCGTTCGTGGGTGAGCCCAAGGCGTTCGAATAAATCGGTAATTGCCTGTTTCATTCCCTGAGATGATGGAGACGATAGCGATTCGTTTCCAGCTACTTGATCTTGTTCACCCTGCAGGCTTTGCAGAGCTGACCGGGAGTTCTTCGGATCAACCTTTCCGTTCTGCTGTCCTGCCGGATTTGCGGTCTGTTGCAGTGAAACAATTGCGTTTTTCACCTGGACCACCGCCTCCCTCGCTCCTTCCGTTTGGATAAAAAGCCGTTGCAGCGTCTCTTTCATGTCCGAAGGCAGCGACTCCGCATCGGTCAGCGTTTGTTCAACCAGACGGAACAGCTTGCCCATCTCCCCATCCAGGTTTGCGTTTTTGATAAATGCACGCAGGGCGAGCACGGTATCTTTTGTAAGCGGAAGCCCTTTTTTCGCCGCTAGCAAGACAGCCTCTTCCATTGCAGGATCTTCTCCGAATTCGGCGGCAAGCTGCCGGAACGAGCGCAGCGAGTCCGCCCGCAGCGGAATGCCCGTATCAACCGCTTTCTTCAGAAGTGAAATCGACTCTCTTGTAACCGGTACCCCCAGCCCTTTGGCCAACCCTTCCATGCTGGCTTCAGAAGCCTGTTCCGGCTTTCCAGGCTGGCTGATGACCTTAAGCGTAACCGGTTGTCCACCCGGTTGTACCTGCAGCCACGTCCGCTGGCCGAGCTCCAGCGGAGTTTCCAGACGGGCCGTAACCGTCAATCCGCCTACCTGTACCGTCGCTAAATTATCCGGAAATAGTTTCAGTACTTTCCCCTGAAACACTTGTCCGGGAATGAGCTCGACCAGGGAAGGTTGCATTCTATTCAACTGTTGAAAAATTCGGCCTGTCATGAAGCCATAAATCATGCTGCTCCCTCCTGCTCTTGTTTTCCGTGCTATGGAGTAAGCACGCCGCCGAAGCTGCGCCGGTGAATGGGACAGGGTCCCAGCTTGCGCAGCGCTGCCAAATGCTCGGCTGTGCCGTATCCCATATTGGATGCAAATCCGTATCCGGGGTACTGCTCATCGTATTTTTTCATGATGCGGTCCCGCTCCACTTTGGCCACGATAGATGCAGCGGCAATAGACACGCTTTTACCGTCTCCGCCGATAATCGGCCTCTGCTCGATGGACAGGCCCGGCACGGTCACCGCATCGTTTAGCGTGATGTCCGGTGTGACGGAAAGCTCTTGAACAGCCATACGCATGGCCCGTAGAGTCGCCTGAAAAATATTAATTTCATCAATAAGTGCAGCGTCGCTCAGCGTTACTGAAACTGCGACAGCTTGTGCCATAATCTGCTCATACATTGTCTCGCGCCTGGCGGGAGGAACTTTCTTTGAATCGTTCAGGCCCGGCAAATAAAAGTCCTGCGGCAAGATGACCGCCGCCGTCACAACCGGTCCCGCCAGCGGCCCGCGCCCTACTTCGTCCAGCCCCGCAATGTGCGTATATCCCCTATTCCACAACTCTCGCTCATTTTTGCTCATGTCAAGCCAACGCTGACGAAGCTGTCCGGCTTTCTCTCTGCGCCGCTGCCATTGTTTATACGCTGCCTGCACACCGCTCCGTGTGTCAGCAGAAAACAAAGCCTGCGTCTCTTCCGTCAGCTCTTCGTGTGCAAATAAAAATTCTTTTACCTCTTTTATCGTCATTTTAGCCGGATTCATAAGAATGCTCCTTCTTTTCTGTAAAAAATTTGAGGCTCAACACCAAAACATGTAGTTGACGATTTGACACGTACACAATGGATGGCAAAGGACAAGAGATAAGGATAGGTATGTCACTTGGTTACGCTCCACAGGGAAGCAAAAAGCCCTCCCCAAAAGCCGCACGCTCGCCCATTGTATAAGGACCTGTCAACCCCAGAGCCTGTGTTGAGCCTTATTTATATAACAAAAACGTGCAGCTTTGGCTGCACGTTTTTACTATTATGAAATACAGTGAGGAAAAGTTTAAGTAAAAAGCGTGATTGTCCTCCATAAATCCCCATTTCTTATTTCCCCCCGCTTTTCACACCGAAGCTTTGCAACTCTCTAATATGGCGTAATTTCATCCATGCTCACGCGCGCCATCTCTACTGTAAACGCATCGCCTGGACGTTCGAGCGAAACACGGCCCAGCTTCCCACCGCGCAGCTCGCGCAAGATTAATTCGGCAACCTTATCATAGTCGATGTGGCCACCGCTCACTAAACAGCCGCGCCTGCGTCCGATTTCATCAAGGATAGCAAGCTTACTCTCAGCCAAATCCTTCAACTGATAGCGTTCTTGCAGCGCGTCGCTATAATACATCCGTAAATACGCCACAACAAACAGCGCCACTTCCTGAAAGTCGATAAGCTCATCTTTAATCGCACCACTCGCCGCAAGACGCAGGCCGACAAGCGGATCTTCAAACTTCGGCCATAGAATCCCCGGCGTGTCCAATAACTCCAGTATTTTCCCCACCTTCACCCACTGCTGGGCTTTCGTCACTGCCGGACGGTCTCCCGTCTGCGCCACTTTACGGCCGGCCAGTCGGTTCATGAGCGACGATTTACCTACGTTCGGAATCCCGAGTATCATGGCGCGAACAGCCCTGTCCTGCATGCCCTTAGCGCGTCGTTTCTCCATCATATCTTCGACCAGCGCCTGACACTCCTGCGGCAGCTTATTCACGCCGCCGCCGGATAATGCATCAATCGGCAACGCCTTGATACCGTTGTCCGCAAAATGCTGTATCCAGGCCTTTGTTACAGCCTCATCAGCCAGGTCCGATTTATTCAAAAGAATCAAGCGCGGTTTACCGGAGACAATCTCATCGATCATCGGATTACGGCTTGAGAGCGGAAGCCTGGCATCCAAAAGCTCGATAACGACGTCGATAAGCTTCAGTTTCTCCGTGACCTGTCTACGCGCCTTGGCCATATGACCCGGAAACCATTGAATCGTCATATGCCTCACCTACATTTCATTGTAAATTCAAGCTAGTTTAAGCGAATTTTATTAAGCGGCCAGATAACAAGCTCGGAACGCCCCACCACATTTTCAACAGGGACAGGACCGATGACGCGGCTGTCCGTGCTGTTGCGGCGGTTATCTCCCATGACGAAAATCTCACCCGCAGGCACTTTCTCCGGACCGAAATCTTCCGTTAGCACATAGCCTTCCGCTCTCGCCTGTTCCTTATACTGCTTCAGATACGGTTCATCGACCGGTTTCCCGTCTATGTATAGCTGGTCATCTCTCATTTCTACCGTCTGTCCTTCCGTCGCAATCACCCGTTTAATATAATCTTTTTCCTTAGTGGCGTGGAAGACAATAATATCGCCAGGTTTCGGTTCCTGAATGTAATAAATCAACTTGCTGACAATCAGGCGTTCTCCATTTTCAAGCGTCGGCATCATGGATGAACCGTCGACAAGAAACGGTGCAAACAAAAAGGTACGGATAATGAGCGCAAGCACCACGGCGATGCCCAGCGCTTTAATCCATTCCCACGTTTCGTTTTTCCCCTTTTTGTTTTTGGTTGTCTCAGAGGAGGTCTCGTCAACCATTCAATTTCCTCCTTCGATGATGGATGGTTCCGTTTTTTATCCTGCAAAAAAAGGAGCTTGATATCAAGCTCCTTTTCTCTCGCATTAGCGACGAATTTCTTTAATACGTGCTGCTTTACCCACACGGTCGCGCAGGTAGTACAGTTTCGCACGACGGACTTTACCGTGACGTACGACTTCGATTTTGTCGATTTTCGGAGAGTGGAGCGGCAATGTACGCTCAACGCCGACACCGTAAGAAACTTTACGAACTGTGAAAGTTTCGCTGATGCCGCCTCCGCGACGCTTGATTACAACTCCTTCGAACACCTGAATACGCTCACGCTGCCCCTCAACTACTTTTAAGTGCACACGTACTGTGTCACCAGGGCGGAAGCTAGGAATGTCTTGTTTCATGTTCGCTTGGGTAATCTCACGAATGATATGTTGCATGAGGTTTCCTCCTTCCAGCAGATGTTCATTCCGTATGCGAAGTAGACGGCCGTGTTCGACACCGCAACCTCACAATAGGAAGAGGACCATCTTAATCCGAACCAAATCGGCTCACAAGAAATATCATATCATAACCGAATCCTGGTTACAACTCTTGTTTAAGCTCTTCTACCATTTTTTTTATTTCTTTTGTTTCCTCAAGTTCTTCAAGCAGATCAGGTCTGCGCGTAAGCGTTCTGCGCAGCGACTCTTTAAGCCGCCACTTTTCAATCTTTTCATGGTGGCCGGATAGAAGCACGTCAGGCACCTTCCAGCCGCGAAACTCAGCGGGACGGGTATAATGCGGATGTTCCAGAAGCCCGGTACTATAAGAGTCGGTTGCCGCAGACTTCGCATTGCCGAGCGCTCCTTCCTGCAGGCGCACCACGCTATCGATAATAACCATAGCCGGCAGCTCTCCGCCGGTCAGCACATAATCCCCGATGGAGATTTCATCCGTTACTAGATGTTCACGGATGCGTTCATCATATCCTTCATAATGACCGCAGATAAAGATGAGATGGTCCTCGCGAGCCAGCTCTTCCGCCAATTTCTGATTGTATCGCTTTCCCTGGGGACAGAGCAAAACAACACGCGGCGGCTTCTTTGAATCGGATATAGCCTCGATCTCTCCGCCTGTTTTAGCTCCCGATTCGGTCAGTGACTCGACAGCACGAAAAATCGGCTCCGGTTTCAGCACCATACCTCCACCGCCTCCGTACGGCATATCATCTACCTGTCCATGCTTATTGCCCGAGTACTGGCGAAAATTCACCACGCGAAACGAGACAAGACCTTTTTGCGCAGCTTTACCTACAATGCTTGCCCCAAGAACGCCCTCGAACATCTCGGGAAACAGCGTTAAAATATCAATCTTCATGCCTGTAAGCCAGCCTCCTAAATCAATCCTTCAAGCAAGTGCACAGTAATCCTTTTGTTTGCCACGTCGATTTGCTTGATGACTTCATCGATATACGGCAGAAGAATGTCTTTTCCTTTATCCGGCTTAACCACCCAGACATCATTGGCCCCCGGCTGGAGGATTTCTTTAACGACACCCAGCCTCTCGCCTTCTTCTGTAAACACTTCGCAGCCAATGATATCCTGAAAGTAGAACTCCCCTTCCGGCAATTCGTCACGATCTTCCGCTCTTACTTTTAATACGCCGCCTTTATATTTTTCCACGTCCTGTATATACGGATGCCCTTTAAATGTCAGTAGATAAAAATTTTTATGCACACGCGCCGAATCGATTGTCAGTGGCACGGGTTTTTTCATCTCCGGGTGAAACAAATACAGCACGCTGCCTTCCCGGTACCGC
>NZ_DFMZ01000042.1:21676-29461 GCF_002375825.1 Aneurinibacillus sp. UBA3580 | reverse complement strand
GGTACCGCTCTTCCGGAAAGTCCGTTTCCGAAATGACGCGGACCTCGCCGCGGATGCCGTGCGTGTTTACTAGCTTGCCTACGGTGAAAAACTCTCCGCTCACGCTTCTGTTCCCCTTTCGCGAATTTCTTTCACAATTCCGTCCTGCAGCACAATTTCTGTGCCTGTCATTACCTTTCCCCAATCATCGCCGACTTTTACCTCCACGTCGCTCTCGACCGTTGTATAGTGAAGCTCGCTGCCGAGCGGGAGATTGGCCAGTTGGTCCAACTGGAAAGAAACCTGGGATAGCTTCTCTTCGCGCGCCTGCCTCTCCTGGGTCAGCCGACGCTGAACAATCTCAAGCGCATCCCGCCCTTTCCGCTGCGCTTCCTGCAGTAATTTTTTAGCCTGGAAATTCAGCTGTTCAAGCTCCAGTTCGTAACGCTTGCGCATGTCGGCGAACTCTTCCTGCATCTGTTTGCGGGATGTCTCGGTCAATACCATCATGACTTTCACTTTGCGTTTCACTGTCAGCATCATGGTAACCTCCGTTTAACGCTAAGAAAAGCTGGGATGTTTTCTCCCAGCTTTTATCTATGCTTTCTATACAATTTCGATCGTCACGCGCTGGTTTTCTTTCATGGCCATCGCGCCCACGACAGTGCGAAGAGACTTAGCAATGCGCCCCCGCTTTCCGATCACCTTGCCCATATCATCCGGATGAACGGACAATCGGTAGACAGTGCTGCCCTCCTGCGTCACCTCTTCAATCGACACGGCGTCGGGATGGTCAACAAGAGCTTTGGCAATCACTTCAATTAATGATTTCACCCGTTAATCCTCCCGCTTGAATAGAATGGACTACTTTTTGCTGTTTCTTACTTCGTGGAACTTTTGCAGCAGACCTTGCTTACGAAACAAGCTGCGAACCGTGTCTGTCGGTTGAGCGCCTGTAGTCAGCCATTTCATTGCCTTTTCTTCGTCGATTTCAACTTGCGCTGGCTGCGCTACCGGATTGTATGTTCCGATTTCTTCGATGAAGCGGCCATCACGCGGCGCGCGAGAATCTGCTACTACCACACGATAAAAAGGGGCTTTCTTTTGACCCATACGTTTTAAACGAATTTTTACTGCCATTTGTTATTCCCTCCAAGTTGTGTTTTGCACACTAATTAGTTATTTTAACAAAGTCATCCATAAATGAAAAGACTTAGTTTCAAACAAACACAATGTTATTGCCCAAAGAACGGAAACCTGAAGCCCCCGCCTTTTTTCTTCGCTTTGTCCGTCATTTTTGTAAACTGCTTCATCATCTTGCGCATATCTTCAAACTGCTTGATGAGCCGATTTACTTCCTGAACAGTCGTGCCGCTTCCTTTCGCGATGCGCTTGCGGCGGCTGGAATTGATGATTTCCGGCTGCTGTTTCTCCTGGGTCGTCATAGACCGGACGATCGCTTCGACGCGATTTAAGGCACTCTCGTCGACTTTCAAATCTTTCATGCCTTTGATTTTGTTCATGCCCGGCATCATATTCAGTAACTCATCAAGCGGTCCCATCTTACGGACTTGCGCCATCTGTTCCAGAAAATCCTCAAACGTAAATTCAGCGTTGCGCATTTTGCGCTCGAGTTCTTTCGCTTTCACTTCGTCTACGTCTATTTGCGCTTTCTCAATAAGCGTGAGCACATCGCCCATGCCGAGAATCCGGCTGGCCATTCGATCCGGATGAAACGGCTCTAACGCGTCCATCTTCTCACCCATACCGACAAACTTAATCGGCGTGCCAGTTACGGACTTAACGGAGAGCGCAGCACCACCTTTGGTGTCACCATCCAGCTTGGTCAGCACAACGCCTGTCAAATCAAGCTGGTTATTGAAACTTTCCGCCACATTGACAGCATCCTGACCTGTCATGGCATCTACCACAAGCAGAATCTCGTTCGGCCTGGTTGCCTCTTTTATCTCCTGCAGCTCGCCCATCAGCGTCTCGTCAATGTGCAGGCGCCCGGCGGTATCGATTAGCACGTAATCGAAATGTTGCTCTTTTGCATGCGCAATCGCCGCCCTGGCGATTTCGACCGGACTTACCTTATCCCCCATCGAAAACACGGGGATATTCAACTGCTTCCCGACAACTTCAAGCTGCTTAATTGCAGCCGGACGGTAGATATCGCAAGCAACAAGCAACGGTTTGCGGTTTTGCTTTCCACGCAGGTAGTTGGCCAACTTCCCCGTCGTCGTCGTCTTACCCGCACCCTGCAGGCCGACCATCATAACAACTGTCGGAGGCCGGCTGGCTACGGCAAGTTTACTCTGCCCTCCGCCCATCAACTCGGTCAACTCGTCGTTTACGACCTTGATGACCTGCTGGCCAGGCGTAAGACTCTTGAGCACATCCTGCCCAATGGCCCGCTCTTTGACGCGGTTTACAAATTCTTTTACGACTTTGAAGTTAACGTCCGCTTCCAGCAGGGCAAGACGCACTTCGCGCATCGCCTTGGTAACGTCTTCTTCCGTGACTTTCCCTTTGCCGCGCAGCTTGTCAAACGTGGATTGCAGTCGGCTGGCTAAGCTTTCAAACGCCATGGTCCGCCTCCTAATCTATCTCCATTTCTAACGCAAGAAGCTTGCGCACGATTTCCAGTGAATGCAACTCTTGTGGCTCTTCTGTAGACAATTCCCGTTGCAGTTCTTCGAGTAAAGCGCGCCGTTTTTCGTAACGCGCCAGAAGACCGAGCTTGCGTTCATAATCTTCGAGCGTCTTGGCAATCCGCTTCACCTGTTCGAACACCGCCTGACGGCTGATGTCCTCAATCTCCGCGATTTCGCCGAGCGACAGGTCGTCGCGGTAATACATCTCAAAGTATTTGCGCTGCCTGTCTTTCAGCAGTTTGCCGTAAAAGTCGTACAATAAATGCAGACGCGTGGTTTCCTCCAGCATGGGATCTGCCCCCGTGTACGGAAATTCGTGTAAAGATCAATTCCTTTACAGGACATAATCATACAGAAGTGATGAATAAGTGTCAAGCATTTTCTCTTTACTCTTCTTCTTGTTCCATCTCTTTTTCGATCGATGTGGCGAACAGCGCATGGACGAATTGTTCAGCATTGAACGGCTGCAGATCGTCCATTTTCTCACCGAGGCCGACATATTTGACCGGTACCTGCAATTCGTTGCGAATGGCGATGACGATGCCGCCTTTCGCTGTACCGTCAAGCTTTGTCAGTACGATGCCCGACAATTCAGCGGATTGGCTGAACGCTTTCGCCTGGCTAAGCGCGTTCTGGCCGGTAGTCGCATCCAGCACGAGCAGCGTCTCATGCGGCGCATCCGGAACTTCGCGGGAGATGACCCGCTTAATCTTTGCAAGCTCTTCCATCAGATTTACCTTATTCTGTAGACGACCGGCCGTGTCGCACAGCAGGACGTCCGCTTTTCGCGCCCTGGCGGTATGAATACCATCATAAATAACGGCAGCGGGGTCGGAACCTTGCTGCTGCTTGACCACTTCTACGCCAACACGCTCACCCCAGACTTCAAGCTGGTCGATCGCACCTGCACGGAATGTGTCCCCTGCAGCCAGCAGCACTTTTTTGCCCTGACTTTTGAGCATATGTGCCATCTTGCCGATGGTGGTCGTCTTGCCGACGCCGTTCACGCCGACAAACAAGATGATGTTAAGGCGTCCATCTTCAATATTCAGCGACGTATCTTCATCTTTTCCCTGCAGAAGTCCAACCAGTTTCTCTGAGAGGACAGGCTGCAGCTCATGTGCATTTTCAATTCTTTGCTTGCGCGCTTCGTTGCGCAAATCATCGACCAGCTCCATCACCGTGTTAACACCGACGTCGGCGGAGATTAAAATATCTTCCAATTCTTCATAAAACTCGTCGTCAATGCGCTTATAGCGGCGCACCAAATCCTCCACTTTCTCAAACGCGCCGCGCGTTTTCATCAGACCTTCCTTAAATTTATTCGTAATCGCTTCCGTCTGACCGGAGATTTTTTCTTTCAGCTTTTTAAAGAAACTCATGTCATGCTTCCTTTCTTCCTGAGATTTATGACACCATCGTCTCGTCTTCAAGACGGACGGAAACAAGCTTCGATACTCCGGATTCCTGCATCGTTACGCCGTACAGCACGTCAGCGCCCTCCATCGTCCCGCGCCGGTGTGTAACGACGATAAACTGCGTTTTCTCACAGAATTCCCGCAGGTACTGGGAGAAACGCGAAACGTTCGCTTCGTCCAATGCCGCCTCCACTTCATCGAGTACGCAGAACGGCACCGGTTTTACCCGCAGAATGGAAAAGAGAAGCGCGATGGCGGTCAGTGCTTTTTCCCCGCCGGAGAGAAGCGCAAGATACTGAAGTTTCTTTCCGGGAGGCTGGGCCACAATTTCGATCCCGGTCTCAAGAAGATTATCCGGATTGGATAGCTGCAAGTCTGCCCGGCCGCCGCCAAACAATTGCGTGAAAACTTGTTGGAACTGAGCGCGAATCGCATCGAACGTTTCTTTAAACCGCCGCGACATTTCCGCCTCGATATCAGCAATAACCTGGTACAGCGTCGCTTTTGCTTCGCTTAGATCGCGGTGCTGTGACAGCAGAAATTCCTGCCGCTCATGCAATCGTTCGTACTCCTGAATTGAGCCTATATTGACTGTGCCGAGTGCGGTAATTTGCTGTTTTATACTCTTGACCGTCTTGGCCGCTTCCTCCACATCATCGGGCAGTTGATAGTTCGCCTTGGCCATCTCGTAGCTCAGCTCGTACTCTTCCCGGAGCTTGTTCAACAGATTATCCAGCTCCACGTCCATACGCTCGACTTTAACCTCATGCCTGTAGAGATTTTCTTCCACGCTTTTAAGCTGGCGGCGCATCTCTTTTACTTCCGCTTCCTGCTCAGCCAAACGTGCCTGAACATCCTGCCGTTTCTTGCGTTGTTCCTGAATGTGGGCGCTGTACTGCTCTTTCTCGGCGCGCAGGGCACGGATTTCCCGATCGAGCTTCTCTTCCTCCTCATCGCTTGTAGCGGTGCCCGAATCGAGCAGAAGCAGTGTTTTCGTCGTCGCGCTAAGCTCGGCAGTCACTTCCTGCAGATCTTTTTCCAGGCGGTTATATTCTAAAAGACGCGCTTCATATTGTTCCTTGCGCGTCGCTACCTGCACTTTCAATTCGGTAATACGATCGTTCAGCGCTTCTTTGTTTGTTTCCTTTTCTTTTTTGCTTCTCTCCGCCGCTTCAATTTCCTGCTGTTTCTCTTGTTCGGCAATCGCCAGCTCTTCCAGTTCTTCTTCGATTGCCGCGATGCGATGCTTGGCCTGCTCACGCTCTTTGTCCAGCACAGCTTGATCCTGCTGGAAGAACTCCCAGCGTTCCGCAATCGTTTTCTCTGAATGGTCCAGCTCACGCAGCAGCCCTTTTATCTCCTGCTCTCTGAAGCGAAGCTGCTCGCCTGCTGCACGCATCTGTTCCTGCTCTTGTATCCAGACTTCTTCTTCTGCGGCTATCGCTTCTAACCGGGTATAGAACTCTTCATTGGCCTGCTTCTGACGGGCAATCTCCTCTTCCAATTGTTCGAGTTGACGCTGACGCCCCAACAATTGATTCGATTTCTGCTGCACGGACCCACCGCTCATCGAGCCGCCCGGGTTGACAACATCGCCTTCAAGCGTCACAATGCGGTAGCGGTACTGAAGGGCTCGGGCGACCGCGTTGGCCTGCTCAAGCGTTTCGGTAATCATTACATTGCCTAAAAGATTATAAACGATAGACTGATATCGTTCCGCACAGCGAACCAACTCCGCCGCCACACCAACGACACCGTCCATCTCCTGTACACGGGCGCGCTCGCCCGCCGGTATCTGACGCGGCTTAATGACATCAAGCGGCAGGAATGTAGCCCGTCCAGCTCGACGCTGCTTTAAAAGCCCGATGGCTCGGCGCCCTACCGCTTCATTTTCCACCACGACATGCTGTAAGGCGCCGCCCAATGCAATTTCGATTGCCGTCTCATACTGCTTTTCAACGGAAATCAGCTCAGCCACCGCACCTTCCACGCCTGCAAAGCCTTGTTCGCGCGCTCTTAGAATTTCCTTGACACCCTGCATGAATCCGGAAAAATCAGCCTGCATCTCTTTTATTACGTCACGGCGCGAAAGCATACCGTTTAGTTTTTGCTCGCCTTCACGCAACGCTTGAAGCCAACGCGATTTTTGAGCTGCCTGTTCTTTTTGCGCCGCCATTTTCTTTTTAAACGCGTCCATATTTTCGGCCAGGCGCTTAGACACCGAAGCCAGCTCATCTTCCAATTCGGTGCGTCGGCTGGTCAGGCTTTCTTTCTGCTCAATGAGCTGCTGATTGCTAGATTCGAGACGTTCCCAGCGCTGTTGGTTCATCTCGAGCGCCTGCTGATGATGGCGGATTTCATTGCGCATGGATGCCATTTGATTCAAGATATCGAAGTAGTCGGCCTTTAGGCGCTCGATGTCACCATCGGAAAATCTGGCGAAATTCATATATCTTTTCTGCTCCAACTGCAGTTCCTTTGTCAGCTCTGCAACCTGCTCTTCAGCTGCTTTTACCTGCTGTGCCGCCTCCGCAATCTGTATACGCAGCGCCTCCTGCTTCTCAGTAAGCGCTACTGCTTTGCTGCGGGCGTCCTGTTTGTTTTGGCTGTAATTGCGCAGACGTTCACGGAGCACTTCCCTAAGCCCTTCTTTTTTCTCTCCTTCTTCAGTGACGGTAAGCAGGCGCTGCTGCAATTCTTCAAGCACCTGATCCTGTTCGCTCACAAATGCGCGCAAGTCGGCCGTTTGGGCTTCCATTCGGTTGATGCTAGCCGACCGCTCGATCTGCTCGCTCGTAAGTTTTTCCACGAGCGATTTCGTCTCTTCCCATTCAGCATGCAGCAAATCGAACTGCTTTACATACAAACCGATTTCATATTGGGCGAGCGTTTCTTTCAGCGATAAATACGTGCGTGCTTTCTCGGCTTGTTCGGCAAGCGGCTGGATTTGTTCCTCGATTTCACCCATGATATCCTGCACACGCACAAGGTTTTGCTCGGTCTCGTCCAGTTTTTTTACCGCTTCTTTTTTGCGTGCTTTATATTTGACAATCCCGGCCGCTTCCTCAAAGAGCGCTCGGCGGTCTTCGGAACGCGTGCTCAAAATCTCTTCAATCCGTCCCTGGCCGATAACGGAATACGCCTCTTTGCCAACGCCTGTGTCCATGAATAATTCGATAATATCGCGCAGCCGGCAGCTCTGTCGGTTAATATAATATTCGCTTTCACCCGAGCGATAGACTCTGCGGGTAACGGTAACTTCAGAGAAATCCATCTTTATCTGCTGATCGGTGTTGTCAAGTGTCAGCGACACTTCACAGAAATTAACCGGCTTGCGCGAATCGCTCCCGGAGAAAATAATGTCCTCCATTTTTGCGCCGCGCAGCGATTTAGCACTCTGCTCACCAAGCACCCAGCGGATAGCATCCGAGATGTTGCTTTTGCCGCTGCCGTTAGGGCCGACAACGGCCGTCACGCCGGGCACGAACTCCAGTTCCGTACGGTCGGCGAACGATTTAAACCCTGTAATTTCGAGGCGCTTTAAATACATAGATTCGCTCCTCATCCTCCTTGTCACCGCCCGGATGTAGGGGTAGTCCCTATCAAGCGGCTTTCTCTTATAAGAATGTATCACTGTCACAAAGAGATGTCACTATACACAAAGAACCGCCATGGCGTCTCAGCCGCAACCCGGACATGAAAATGAGAGAAAGGGCGGCTGACTTTTGTGG
>NZ_DFMZ01000042.1:16744-21537 GCF_002375825.1 Aneurinibacillus sp. UBA3580 | reverse complement strand
ATGTAGAAAAAGGCGAACGCCTTTTTCTTCCTTAGATCTTTTTTCCTCCCTCTTCTCCTTCTTTCCTCACGATTTTCACAGAAAAAACGAGGGCCTGACGCGACCCGGGGAGGATGCGCATCCTCAGGCGTCCAGACTGCCTCGTTCTTCTCAGCTTCAAATCGACCGAAGGGCCGGATTCTCTTATAAATCGGTAAAGAAAAGCGTCCGGAAGGTTCCGCCTTCTTCCCGAAAGCTCAACTGCTGGCGCGATAAACTTCTGTCCAGCGTCAGCGAAGCGTGAACACCGGCATCTGCAAGAAAAGCTGCCACCTCTCTCCAATTCTCTCCTTTGCGGCCACGCAGTGCCGTTTCGTCTGCGGGATGGATCGCAACTTCCAGCGAAGCAGCGGCAGTCTGTCCGATCCCCTCCATCATTCGCTTCAGCAAACGATGAAACAACTCCTCTTCGACCAATTGACGAAACGAAGGATGGAATGGACCGGCCAGCACGGTGCCCTTGCTGCGCAAATCATCCGAGGCATGCAGCCCCATACGGATGACAGGAATACCCGCCTTAAGCAAAGGAAGCCAAATTTCCGCCGTCCATTGCACGGCTTCTTCCACCGATAACGGCTGGTATTGATGCGTTGCATACAACCACTCAAGCTCCGTTCCGGCAATGACCAACGCCGGATAAATGCGTACAAAATCAGGGGCAAGCTCTACAACCTTTCTGGCCGTAGATACGCTTTTTTCAAGTGTATCCCCCGGAAGTCCGGGAAGAATTTGCAGGCCCAGCCGGATTGACGGATACTGCCGGATAATCTGTACTGCTCGCTCTACCTGTGCCGCCGTATGCCCTCTTTTTGACAGCGCAAGCACTTCATCGTCAAGCGACTGGCAGCCAAGCTCTACCGTGGTGACCCCATAGGAGAGCAGATACTCCATAATATGGGGCGTAATGTAATCCGGACGCGTTGACAGGCGAATGCCGTGCACCCGGCCCGTCGCCGCATACTCCTTTGCTACCGATAAGAGCATTGTCTGGTAGCCGCGGGGCAGTCCGGTAAAGCTGCCGCCAAAAAACGCGATTTCGACCTGTTGGCCATCACGGACGGTTGACAGTTGCTCCTCGATGGAACGCCGCACCGTCTCTTCCGTCAGCAGACTTTCCCGTTTCCGCCCCGTAATCCGTGACTGGTTGCAAAACACGCAATCCTTCGGACATCCCTGATGCGGCACAAACAATGCGATGTTTACATGCTGTTTCATATCTTCCCTGTCACCCTTACTGTTTTACCGCGAGGTGCTTCATTGCCATAGCGGCAGCATGCTGCTCGGCTTCCTTCTTCGAACGGCCTGATCCCTGGCCGAGTACGTCACCGTTGAGCAGCACTTCGGAGACAAACTCACGGCTATGTGCAGGGCCCCGCTCCTGCACGATGCGATATTGAATTTCCCCGAGTCCGTCCCGCTGCACAAACTCCTGCAATTGGCTTTTGTAGTCGGTAACCCGGGTAAATTCACCATTATTAATTCGGGGATACACATATTTTTCCAGGAAACGGAACACCGAATCCAGCCCTTGATCCAGATACAATGCGCCAATAAATGCTTCAAACACGTCCGCAAGCAGTGCGGGGCGGAGCCTTCCTCCGGTCAGTTCCTCCCCTTTGCCAAGCAAAATCAACTCGCCGAATTTAAGCTGATTCGCAAACATAACGAGGGACGGTTCACAGACAATGGCGGCTCTGAGCTTCGTTAATTCTCCTTCGGACATTTTTGGAAAATGGGTGTAAAGAAATTGGGAGACGGTCAGCTCCAGCACCGCGTCACCGAGAAACTCCAGGCGCTCGTTGTCCTGGAATAGCTTGCCGCGGTGCTCGTTTACATACGACGAATGGGTAAACGCCTGGCGGAGAAGCTTTTCGTTTTTAAAGCGCACTCCGATTTCTTTTTGTAATCCTGCAAAATCCACTACCTTATTCACCACCAAAACGGTATCAGTCTATATATTTTTTAAAGACAATGGTTGCATTGTGTCCGCCGAAGCCAAGCGAATTGGACATGGCTACATTTATATCCATCTTTCTTGCTTCGTTCGGCACATAATCAAGGTCACATTCCGGATCAGGTGTTTCATAGTTAATGGTCGGCGGCACAATCTGATCGCGCAGTGCAAGCACACAGGCAATCGCTTCAATTCCGCCTGCAGCGCCCAGCAGATGGCCCGTCATGGACTTGGTGGAACTGATGGCTACTTTGTAAGCGGCATCGCCCAGCGCAGCTTTTATGGCCATCGTTTCGAATTTATCGTTGTATTCAGTAGATGTACCATGCGCATTGATATAGTCTACTTCTTCCGGCTTAATTTCCGCATCTTTCAACGCCGCTTTCATCGCCCGCGCCGCGCCTTCACCGCCCGGTGCCGGCTGGGTTAAGTGATAGGCGTCCGCGCTCATGCCATAGCCGATAATCTCGGCCAGAATAGTCGCCCCTCGTTTCTTAGCATGCTCCAGCGATTCTAGAATAATGATCCCTGCTCCTTCACCCATAACAAACCCGTCGCGGTCTTTATCAAACGGACGGCTGGCCTTTTTAGGTTCATCATTGCGTGAAGAAAGAGCTTTCGCATTGGAGAACCCGGCCACTGCCATCGGACGGATCGATGCTTCCGTACCACCCGTAATCATGACATCAGCGATACCGCGCTCAATAATTTTAAATGCGTCGCCAATCGAATTCGTCGCACTGGCACATGCAGTAATGGCCGCGCTGTTTGGTCCCTTGGCTCCCAGGGTAATGGATACCTGACCAGAGGCCATATTGGCAATCATCATTGGCACGAAAAATGGACTTACGCGCCGCGGCCCTTTCTCTATCAGCAGCGTATGCTGCTCTTCCCACGTGCCCAAACCGCCGATACCGGAGCCGATGTATACTCCTATATTTTCTGCGTTTTCTTCGGTAATCTCAAGCCCTGCGTCTTCCACGGCCATTTTTGCCGCAGCGATCGCAAATTGCACGAAACGATCCGTACGCTTGATGTCTTTTTTGTCCATATAATCTTCTGGATTAAAGTCTTTCACTTCAGCTGCAAATTTGGTTGAATAGCCTTCCGTATCAAATGCGGTAATATAATCGACACCGGATTTGCCGGTAAGCAGCCCTTCCCAGAAAGCTTTGGCATTGTTTCCGAGCGGCGTGACCGCTCCGATGCCTGTTACTACTACGCGATTTTTCATAGTTTCACCTCGAAATATAATAACAGTTCTTTATAATGAGAAACTGGTATATAACCCACAATGAGGAGAAAGTCCCGCATACGTATACGGGACTTTTCCTGAAGCAGCGCCTATCTTACTTGTGGGCCTCTATGTATTTGATCACATCACCCACAGTCGTGATTTTCTCTGCGTCTTCGTCGGAAATCTCCAAATCGAACTCATCCTCGAGTTCCATCACCAATTCTACGACATCAAGAGAGTCTGCGCCGAGATCGTCTTTAAATGAAGCTTCTTCTTTGATTTCGGATTCATCAACGCCGAGGCGATCCACGATGATTTTTTTTACACGATCGAATGTATCTGCCACTGTCTTCACCTCCTCTCAAAACATAATTATTTGTCTATTATACTTTGTCTTACATGTACATGCCACCGTCAACATGAAAAACTTGACCTGTAATATAGCTTGCTTTCTCAGAAGCAATAAACGCCACCGTATCGGCGATATCTTCCGGCTTGCCGAGGCGGCCGAGCGGAATCTGCGTAAGCAGCGATTCCCTCGTATCATCACCGAGCACGGACGTCATATCCGTTTCAATAAATCCCGGCGCGACAGCATTCACTGTAATGCCTCGGCTGGCCAATTCACGTGCGACCGACTTCGTCATACCGATAACACCGGCTTTGGCTGCCACATAATTCGTCTGTCCCGGGTTGCCCATTACGCCAACGACGGAAGAGATATTGATAATGCGCCCGCTCCGCGCCTTCATCATTGGACGCGTCACCGCTTTGGTGCAATTGAACACGCCTTTGAGGTTGGTGGCAATGACTTCATCGAACTCTTCTTCTTTCATGCGCATGAGCAGGTTGTCGCGGGTAATCCCCGCATTGTTCACCAGAATGTCCAGCTTGCCCAGCTCGTCGATTGTTTGCTTGACCATGGCTTCCGCTTCACCCGCATCCGCCACGTTCGCCTTTACTACAATGGCACGTCGGCCCAGCTTGGCGATTTCGTCCGCCACTTCGCGTGCGGCCGCTTCGTTTCCGGCATAGTTGACGGCTACATCGGCTCCCTGACGGGCCAGCTCAAGCGCAATCGCACGGCCAATCCCGCGGGATGCGCCGGTGACAAGCGCTACTTTTCCTTCCAGCATGATCTCTCCTCCTATTCTTTCATTTGCAGTTGTTCAAGCGCCTTTTCAAGTGTCGTTATATCTTGAATTGCCAGCGTTTTCACTTTACGATCCACTTTCTTAACCAGTCCTGACAGAACCGTGCCCGGGCCGATCTCGATAAATAAATCGACACCTTTGTCAAGCATGTAGCGCACACTGTCTTCCCATAGCACCGGAGAAGCGACTTGCTGAATCAAAGATTCTTTAATTTCTTCTTTTGTTTGTACGCCGCTGGCTGAGACATTAGCCACGACCGCTACCTGCGCATCCTTAATCGTATAGCCGGCAAGCGTCTGTGAAAGCTTCTCCGCCGCTGGCTCCATAAGCATGGAGTGGAACGGTCCGCTTACGTTCAACGGAATCACCCGCTTTGCACCGGCTGCCTTAGCGGCGGCTCCTGCCTCTT
>NZ_DFMZ01000042.1:16279-16645 GCF_002375825.1 Aneurinibacillus sp. UBA3580 | reverse complement strand
CGGCTCCTGCCTCTTCCACGCCTTCCGCACTGCCGGAAATAACAATCTGCCCCGGACAGTTCAAATTGGCCAGTTGCACCGGACGGCCCGCTTCTGTGACTTTTCGGCATACTTCATCCAATGGTTCGCGGTCCATTCCCATGACAGCCGCCATGGCTCCCTGTCCCGCCGGCACAGCCTGTTCCATATATCGGCCGCGTGCCCGAACAATCTGGACTGCATCCGCAAATGTCAGCGCGTCAGCCGCTACCAGCGCTGAATACTCGCCAAGGCTGTGCCCCGCTACATAATCCGGAACAATATTTAGCTTTTCCTTCAATACTTTAAGCACCGCCACACTCGTCGTCAAAATGGCCGGCTGTGTAT
>NZ_DFMZ01000042.1:13522-16186 GCF_002375825.1 Aneurinibacillus sp. UBA3580 | reverse complement strand
CGTCAAAATGGCCGGCTGTGTATTGGCGGTCAGACGCAACTCTTCTTCCGGCCCTTCGAAGCAAAGCGTGGAAAGCGAGACGCCAAGTGCCCGGTCCGCTTCATCAAATACCGCTTTCGCTGCAGCTTCTTTCTCATATAGCTCGGCGCCCATGCCTACATATTGTGATCCCTGCCCGGGAAAAATGAACGCTGTCTTGCCCATCATTCTTCCTCCTTCTTTTCCTTGGTCGACCACTTCATTACCGAGGCACCCCACGTTAGCCCGCCGCCGAATCCGACAAGCACCAACGTGTCGCCTTCTTTAATGCGTCCTTCGCTGACAGCTTCATCCAACGCAACCGGAATGGAAGCCGATGACATATTACCATAGCGATTTAAATTCACTACTACTTTGTCATAAGGCAATCCCAAGCGTTTAACAGCTGAATCGATAATACGGAGATTCGCCTGGTGCGGGACAAGGAAATCGACATCTTCTTTTGTAATGCCCGCTTTCAAAAGCGCCTGGTCGGATGCCGTATTCATCGCCCGTACCGCAAACTTGAACACTTCTCCGCCAGCCATATGGATATAGTTCTCGCGACTTCCCAGCTCCACTTTCGGTACCGGAATGCGTGAACCTCCTGCTCCTAATTTCAGCAGTTCGGCACCGCCTCCATCTGCGCCCAGTTCGAAGGAAAGAAATCCCAAGCCTTCTTCCACCGGACCAATAACCGCCGCTCCGGCTCCGTCACCAAATAATACACACGTATTGCGGTCCGTCCAGTCAACGATTTTCGAAAGCGCCTCAACACCGACTACAAGCACGTAACGGTACAGCCCATTGGCGACAAACTGGGCGGCTACTGACGTTCCGTACAAAAATCCGGAGCAGGCCGCCGACAAGTCGAATGCAGCCGCCCGCTTTGCACCCAGTTTCTCCTGTACGATACAGGCCGTGGAAGGGAAGAACATATCGGGCGTTACCGTGGCAACGATGATTAAATCCACCTGCTCAGCTACAATTCCCGCTTTGTCCAGCGCTTGCCGTGCGGCATGAGTTGCCATATCGGAAGATGTCTCATCTTGGCGGGCCATTCTTCTTTCCTTGATTCCCGTTCGGGTCACAATCCATTCGTCCGATGTATCGACCATTTTCTCCAGATCCGCGTTTGTTATAACTTTCTCCGGCAAATAACGTCCTGTTCCCAGAATTCCGGCCGCCCGCTGCGCTTTAAACATATTCATCCCTGCTTTCCCCCTGAATTTCTCTTGCAATCAGACTGTTGACGTCATGCTCGACAAATTTCTTCGCCTGCCTGATGGCAGCATGAATGGCACGGGCATTTGAAGAGCCGTGTGCTTTAATGCAGGTGCCCTGCACCCCCATCAATAACGCTCCGCCATACTCGGCATAGTCCATCTGGTTTTTTACCCGCCGGAGGCCCGGACGCAGCATCATCGCTGCAAGTTGACTTGTAATTGTGCGCGTAAATTCTTCTTTCATGACCGACATCATCGTCTTGGCCATGCCTTCCATCGTCTTTAGCAGAATATTCCCTGAAAAACCGTCACAGACAACAATATCACAGACATGCTCCATGATATCCCGCGCTTCAACATTGCCGATGAAATTCAGCGAGCTTTCTTTTAGCAGGCTATGCGCTTCTTTAGTTAAATCATTTCCTTTTTTTTCTTCTGTGCCGACATTCAACAAACCGACGCGCGGACGTGCTACACCCATTACTTTTTCCGCATAGATGCTGCCCATAATCGCATACTGCAGTAAATGTTTAGGTTGTGCATCCATGTTAGCTCCCGCATCAAGAATCATAACGCCGGCCGCGTCGGTTGTAGGTACAATCGGGCTTAGGGCCGGACGGTCAATGCCTTTGATTCGCCCGGTGATAAGCAGGGCCGCCGTCATGAATGCGCCGGTATTGCCTGCGGAAATGATAACGTCCGCTTCTTTGTTTTTTACCATTGTCACGCCGAGGACAAGCGAAGAATCCCGTTTGCGGCGTACCGCTTTGACAGGTTCTTCATCAGCTTCAATCGTTTCGGCCGCATGCCTAATTTCAATATTTTTCGGCGCCTGTGCAAGCATTGGCGCAAGCCGGGCTTCGTCGCCGACAAGCACGATTCTCACGTCCGGCATCTCACGCGCGGCTTCAATGGCGCCTTTAACATTCGAGGTGGGAGCTAAGTCCCCTCCCATCGCATCTATTGCAATAATCATGTTTCCTCCTGTTTGCGACTGGTCTGTGCGTCGAAATCCCTCATACGGAATACGCGAAACGTTCCGCTGAATACGAGTTCGTCCTGCACCCTCGTTTCCACTCGTACTTTACTCTGCTCGCCCTTCGTCTCGCGAACGGTGGCTTTGGCCACCAGCCTCTCTCCAAGGCGGACCGGGCGTACATAGCGGATTCGCGCCGCAGCCGTCAGTACGACGTCCGCGTCAATAACCGCAACAGCCAGCGAATTGGCCTGGGCAAATATATGGTGCCCGCGGGCAATCTGCGTTCGGGAAAATATATGTTCTTCAGTAATCTCGAGCAGGGAAATCCCCGAACAGTCCAGCTCGATATCAAGCAATTCCCCCACCATTTCTTCCAGTGGAAGCGACTTTACTTCATCCAATGATTTTCTAGCCACATTCTTTATTCGCTCCCGCACTTCC
>NZ_DFMZ01000042.1:8411-13405 GCF_002375825.1 Aneurinibacillus sp. UBA3580 | reverse complement strand
TGGAATGCCGAGTTCCAGCCGGTCGAGGCGAATGGTCTGGATGCTAACGCCAAAATGCGCGGCAAGTTCTTCATCCGTGTAGAACGGGCTTGCCAGAAGCAAATTGTGCAGTGCCTCCTGGCGAACTTTCTTCGCAAGGCGAGCCATCCTGCTTCACCACCTATAGTATCTCCACGTACTCAACCGTTCTTATTACCAGCTACTAATAGCAGTATATAAAAAAAGTTTTGAAATAACAACGCTCTTTTTTCGATTTTGCCATTTATTTTCGCGTAAGGAAAATAAATTCCTGCCACTTCAGAAAACTAGTCAGCATTCGAGCACATAAGACAAGAAGCTGCATACTGAACAGCACAGAAGGACGGACCGAAAGAAGGAATGGGCATGTCACCGGGGCACGCTCCTAAGAGGAAGTATACGCTGCCCGCCCCATAGGACAATTGAAGGAGAACTACGGATCTTTTAGCCGCATATTCTTAATTTACGATCAGAAATAAAAAAGGAGACGAAAATGATCGAGCTCATTTTTCGCCTCCTGGGTTATTAAGCGTTATTCACAACCTGGTTTCCTTTGTATGTGCCGCAGCTTTTGCATACGCGGTGAGCCAGCTTCATTTCGCCACACTCAGGGCATTTTACCATGCCCGGAACTTCCAGCTTGAAGTGAGTCCGACGCTTATTTTTACGAGTTTTCGACGTCCGTCTTTGAGGTACTGCCATGTATCCCACCCCCTTCACAAGATTACAATCAAAGCATCTATTTGATGGGACAAGTTATCCATCAAAACACAACAATCATCATACCTGATTTTCAGGTAAATGAAAAGCTTTTATTTGTCTAGCTTTCCAAAAAGTTCACCCAGCACAGCCAGCCGCGGATCGATGCGTTCGACTACACAGCCGCAGTCTTTCTCGTTGCGGTTTGTGCCGCATTCCGGGCATAAACCTTTGCAATCTTCATTACATACCAGCGTGTGTGGCAGCGACAAGAGCACCGCACCTTCCAGATACGGGGTTAAATCGATTTCCTCGTCTTTAAGCGGATGAATCTCCATTTCTTCGTCTACATCGAATTCAATCTGATTCTCATCCATAAATGTTTCCTTCACGCCTACATCATAACGGTACGGAAACTTCGCCAGACAGCGGGCGCATTCCATCGTAAGCTCGCCGGATAAGCGGCCTTCTACAACAAACAATCCCGTTGCTGCATATGCTTCTCCGGTAAAGCGGGCAGGCTTCGACTCGACAAGCTGCTGATGCTTCCGCGCAAGGTTCAGCTCCACCGTCTCGTCAATCGGAAGCTTGCCGCCCCGCAGCTGAAGCAGCTGGTTTTTTTTCAATTTCATAACGATGCCACCTCATTTCAAGCAACAAAAGTTATTATACTTTTCCTCGAACAATATGTCAAGGAAACAATCTTGACACCCTATAATTTTGAATAAATAACCGGCATTGCCTTTGCTTTCCCAAATCCTATACTATTGAAACAAATACCAAGCGGAGGAAGTGCAACATGAAAACAATTGGAATGGTTGTTGAATACAATCCTTTACATAACGGCCATGCCTATCATTTCACCGAATCAAAAAGGCAAACCGGTGCCGATGCGGTCGTGGCGGTCATGAGCGGGCATTTTCTGCAGCGCGGAGAGCCGGCCATCGTGAACAAGTGGGCGCGCACCGAGATGGCGCTCCGCCTGGGTGTGGACCTTGTGCTCGAAATCCCGTTTGTCTATGCAACACAGAATGCCGAGCAATTCGCATTCGGTGCGGTCGCCACGCTGCACGCCACCGGAGTGGTAAATGAAATATGCTTCGGATCGGAGAGCGGCGAGATTGCCTGGATAGAAGAATTGGCAGCTGTTCTGGCCGATGAGCCGATCGCATTTCAGCAGGCATTGCGACAGGGATTAGAACAGGGACTCAGCTATCCTGCCGCGTACGGGGAAGCGATTCAGGCAGCGCTTCCGGGCCTGGTTGATGATACGGTACGCAGTCACGCCGCCGAGCCAAATAACATTCTTGGCTTGAATTACTGTCTGGCTCTTCATCGACTGCGAAGCTCCATTCGCCCTGCCACCATCAAGCGGCAGAAAGCAGGCTACCATCAGATGACGGTCACCGATCAGAGCATCGCCAGCGCAACGGCATTGCGCAAGCTGATCGCCGAACAGCCATCCGGCGGAATCGAAGCGATTCGTCCATACGTGCCTGCCAGCACAAGCGATATATTACGGAAAGAGGAAGCGGCAGGACGCTTTCCCGTTACATGGAACCTTTTCTATCCATATCTTCAGCATCAATTGCTTACCCGCTGGCCGGACGAGCTAGGAGCTATCCACGAGATGAACGAGGGAATTGAACACCGCTTACTTGCAGCGCTGCCCCGCGCTGCTTCGTTCCGCGAGCTTATGGAGACTGTAAAAACAAAACGCTATACCTGGGCGCGGCTGCAGCGCCTGCTTCTATATAGTATGTTCAATCTAACGCGCAAGAAAATGAATGCTGCAGTAAATGGCCAGGGACCTGCGTATATTCGCGTCCTCGGCTTTAATCGTGTCGGCCAGCGCCTGCTGAAAAAAATGAAAGAAACAAGCACGCTCCCTGTCATCACCCGTGTCGGTAAAAACAAGCACCCGATGCTTGCGCTGGATGTTCAGGCCGGATCCCTGTATGCTCTTGCATTTCCAGAGCACCTGCGCCAAAAAGAAATGCAGCGGGAATACTGGCAACCCCCGCTGCACTTTGAATGCGAATGACGACTTTTATTTGCCGCCCTTTGGCGGCAGACTTTCCAAATATTTAATCGCATCATCCAACGTACGCACCGGCACGATCTTCATCTTCGTGCCAAGCTTCTCTGCCTCTGCCTTCGCATCTGCGTAATTTGAACGCTGCTTGCTTCCCGCCGGCGTCGGATTATCCGGCGCAAAGAAAATGTCGGCCTCCATCTTATCCGATGCACGCACTTTGTGCTTCACTCCGCCAATCGGCCCAACCCTTCCGTCGGCGTTAATGGTGCCTGTCCCGGCGATACGGTACCCCTTGGTCAAATCGCCCGGTGTCAACTGGTTAAAAATTTCAAGCGTAAACATCATACCCGCAGACGGACCGCCGATATTCTCAGACTGAATCGTCACTTTCTTCGGCAATTCGATATCCCGCTTTGTAGTAGGGCCGTCCGGATTTGGATACGCAATGCCGATACCGGCACGTGTCTCTTTCTGCCCCGGCGTTTTCGGGAATGCCTTTAGCCTGATGTCCGCCGTTTTAGCCTGTCCGTCCCGAATAAACGTTAACTTAACCGTTTCCCCTGCTTTTCTTCCTTTCAATACAGCGAGCAGTTGTGCCGCGTTTTTGATCTCTCGGTCATCTACTTTCGTAATGACGTCTCCGATTTTCAAGTATTGCTTAGCAGGCATGTCCGATACAAGAAATACAACGAGAGCACCCTGCTCGTTGACTTTTACAGGCAGTCCCGCTTTACGGAATGCGGCAATCATAGCGTTTTGCTGTGAATTTTTCATCTCCTGCAGCTCCCGCAGGTTGTACTGCTCGTCCGTTTCGTGCGGGCTGTGAACCGTCGTCTCTTTCACAAGATCCGCATACGGGTCGGTTTTGGCGTACAAATAACCCAGTACATTGGCTTTGCTCATACGAACCGTGGTCAGCATAAGCATACCCTTCTCATCTTTCTGTCCTCCTTCAACCGTAACCATCGGCTGAAGCTCAATCGCCGATCCGGGACGAATAATATAATAGTCGGTCGGGTAGAGCACCACGGCCAGTATCACCACCGCAGCAAGCACGGCGGCGATAAAGGGGGCAAAGCGTCCCCCTAAAAAACGCCGGCGGCCAATCATGCACGTTTCCTCCCATCTTCTATTTTCTCTTGAATGTGCGGCACCATCAGCCGTGCCGCCTTTCTTCCTTCTTCGATAATCTCGTCAATATTCGTAAAGGATGTCGAACTAAACCGCCCGACATCCGGTCGAATCATAATATCCGCATGAACGGTACGGTGAAGAAAAATCTCGCGTTCCATCACATCAATCGTTTGGAAGATCACGTCAAAAAACGTACGGACCGGGCTATTCGAAGGGGCAAGCGATACATCCACACCGATCGTCAATTCGGCCCCCATGCTACGCGCAAGCTCAATCGGCACCCGATCGACCACTCCGCCATCTACTAATAACTTACTCCCTAATTTGTACGGTACAAAAATACCCGGAATCGACACACTGGCACGTACCGCTTCGTGGATCGGTCCCTCTGTGAACACCACCCGCTCGCCCGATACCAGATCGGTAGCGACGATAGACAACGGACGTTCCAATTCTTCGATTGTTTTATTTCGGGTCAGCAGTTTTACGATATGACGCAGCTTCTCTCCCGTAACAAATCCCATGCCGGGCACACACAGGTCCAACCAGTGTTTCCGCTTTAAATTTACTGCAAGCTTCTCCAACATTTGCGGTGTAAATCCGCACGAATACAGTGCCGCTACCAGGCTTCCCATGCTGCTTCCCGACAAATAAGCGGGCACAATTCCGTGCTTTTCAAGTATTTCCAAAACGCCGATATGCGCGAATCCTCGCGCGCCGCCTGCTCCTAAAGCCAATCCGATGCGCGGCATACCATTCCCTCCGTTTTCCGTTCAGGTCTATTTTGCTTTTTCGCCCCGTACATATAAGGATAGGCCCTGTCCGTCCCGGTAGCACGACAGATCTATACATACGAGAGTAAGGAGAAATGCCTATGCGTTCCATAAAACCGTACATTAACACTGCCCTGTTCGCTGTCATTTCGTTTGTTCTGGCAGCAAGTCTGCTGTTGTTTCCCCAGGCATCATTTCTAGCAGCGTTGCGCGGCCTGAAAATCTGGTGGGACGTTGTGTTCCCCGCGCTTCTTCCCTTTTTTATTACATCGGAAATTCTCCTCGGGCTGGGACTCGCCCATTTTATGGGAGTGCTGCTTGAACCGCTCATG
>NZ_DFMZ01000042.1:0-8307 GCF_002375825.1 Aneurinibacillus sp. UBA3580 | reverse complement strand
ACCGCTCATGCGCCCTGTGTTTAACATTCCCGGCCCCGGTTCATTCGTTTGGACGATGGGATTTGCGTCCGGTTATCCGATCAGCGCTAAGCTGACCGTCCGCCTTCGCGAAAAAAAATTAATCTCACGCGCTGAAGGTGAGCGCCTCGTATCTTATACTACGACATCCGATCCCGTTTTTATTACCGGGGCCGTTGCCATCGGCTTCTTTCACAGCGCCAAAGTAGGGCTTGTGCTGCTTATTGCCCATTACACGACCGCTCTCATTGTTGGACTGATTATGGCACGGCATAACCGGGACGGTGAACGTACGCCGTATCGACCTGACAGTTCCAAACCGCTCCTGTACCGGGCACTCGCTTCCATGCATCACGCTCGCCTTCAGGACGGAAGGTCGTTCGGCAAACTAATGGGAGACGCCGTGGCTACCTCGCTGCAAACACAGATGGTAGTAGGAGGTTTCATCCTTTTCTTTTCTGTATTACTGACCCTGTTCATGAAATTGAAACTCATCGCTCTGCTGTCCGCTCTTCTTGGAGCAATGCTGGCTCTCTTCGGTTATCCGTTTGAAGCGGCCCAAGCGTTTATCTACGGATTGTTTGAAGTAACGCTCGGCGCCAAACAAGCCAGCGAGCTGTTCGGCTCCCAGGCCCCCGCGCTTGTCATGGCAATCACAAGCGCGGTGCTGGCCTGGGGCGGACTATCTGTACATGCACAGGTCGCCAGCATGCTTGCCGAGACAGACATTCGTTATTGGCCGTTCCTGTTCGCGCGTATCTGCCATGCCATGCTCGCCTTTGCATTTACGTACACGATCGGAGCATTTTTGTACGACAAGCTTCAACAAACAACACAAAGCGCGCTGCCTGTCTGGCTTCCTGCATTCAATCCGGCGCAGGAATCACTCTGGGCACTCTCGCCCCCCCAGATGGTTTCCCTGCTAGTATGTGCCGGAATGCTATTGTTCACCATCATATCGGTACATCTGGGAGCCCTGCTTGCCAAAAAATAAGCATCGAAAAAACCCCGACCTAGCGGGGTTCTCCAAACTTTTCACGCAGCGCTTTTTCCACTACAGGCGGTACCAGGCTGCTGACGTCTGCGCCATATTTGCCGACTTCTTTCACGATGCTTGAACTTAAAAAGGAATACTGGTTGTTGGTCATCATAAAAAATGTCTCGATTTTGTTGTCGAGCAGACGGTTGATGGACGCCATCTGCATCTCATATTCGAAGTCCGATACGGCGCGCAGGCCTTTGATAATGGCTTTTGCGCCTTTTGTATGCATGTAATCCACAAGCAAACCGTTGAATGTATCAACTTCAACGTTCGGCATCCCCTTCGTTACTTCACGCAGCAACTCAAGACGCTCTTCGATCGTAAATACCGGGTTTACTTTATTGCGATTGATAAGCACCGCTACAATAACTTTATCAAACACTTTGGTCCCCCGCTGGATAATATCGAGGTGTCCATATGTAACCGGATCAAAACTTCCCGGGCACACTGCAATACTCAATAATACCCCCTCCTTGTCGTCTACCCCTCGTTTTGGTAAATCGTAATGGTCGTCTGACCGTATGTTGTTTCTCTTACTTTAACTACGCTGCCGATTTGTTCACGCAGCTTGTCTCCCGCATCGTGTTCGGCAACGATCATAGCATCCGGAACGAGCAGGCCGTGATCCGCCATGATGGCGACCTGGCTCTCGATTTTTTGCTCGGCATACGGCGGA
Organism: Aneurinibacillus sp. UBA3580; assembly: GCF_002375825.1. Lineage (NCBI taxonomy): Bacteria > Bacillati > Bacillota > Bacilli > Caryophanales > Paenibacillaceae > Aneurinibacillus > Aneurinibacillus sp. UBA3580. The sequence goes on along the minus strand of NZ_DFMZ01000042.1, from coordinate 6,571 downwards.
TCGAGAAACACAATATCAAATGCGATTCCCCGCTTTTTCAGTGCATTTAAAGCCCGATCCGCGTCATTGCGGTATACCTCCGCCTGCCCTCTCAATCCTGTCGAGTCGAGATTCTGCAGGATCACTCCAACCGCCTTACGATTCGCGTCGACAAAGATGCATTTTTCCGCTCCCCGGCTCAGCGCCTCAATACCGAGCCCGCCTGTTCCCGCATACAAATCGAGCACCAATCCCCCATCAAAATAGGGACCGATGATATTGAAAATCGATTCTTTTACTTTGTCCACCGTAGGCCGCGTGCCTTTACCGGGCACAGCCTGCAGTGGATGCCCCTTTTTCGAGCCAGATACTACCCGCATGACTTCCACTCCACTGTTTTCCGTTTTTAAACGTCGTTAGTATAACATAAACAAATATTCTGGTAAATAATTAGAGCGCTTTCTTACATTCGTATGTATATTATGAGCAGGACACGTCCAAAATAATAACAGTAACACGGGAACCCCGTGTTGCCGACAACCGCGGAGAAGACTTACGTTTCCCCATAAGCTCTTCCTCCGGTTTCTCCTCTCCCATTATGCATGTCAGGCGCGCGGCGTTTGACATGTCCGTCTGGCTTGTTGCCGGACGGTTTTTTTTATCTTTCATACTCATAGAATATGATGGTAAGATAAAAACATTAGAGAGGGGAGAAAGTAACTTTGAACCATTTTATTGATCAACTCTCCCGTTCCGTACTCCACTTTGAGAACTGGGAGATGTACCTGCGTCTGACATTAAGCGCCATTTTCGGATTTGCTATCGGGCTGGAACGCACAAGCCGCTCCAAACCCGCCGGCATTAAGACATATACGTTCGTCACCGTAGCGTCCACCCTCCTAACCCTCGTCTCGATTCATACTGTGGATCGATATTCGATACCCGGTCATACGATGATGGACCCTATGCGGCTGGCCGCACAGATTGTCAGCGGACTCGGTTTTCTTGGCGCCGGACTCATTATTCAGCGCGGCCGTTCCGTCAAAGGTCTAACATCCGCAGCGATGGTATTCTTCGCAGGGGGGATCGGTATCTCGGTAGGCGCCGGTTATTACGGCATGACCGCTTTTGCCATGTTTTTGATGTATGCGGTCCTTCATATCGGTCATCGCCTTGAGCATTCACCTCGCTGGTCACACCATACAGACGAATCGGACGATGAGGATGACGGACGAAAATCAGATCGCGGGGAACTCTAATCTTTAATCTTCTCAAGAAAATAGTCGTCCCGCTTCAAGTATCTGCGCAAAGGCGCATATTCCGGACCGACCCAGAACACAGGAAGGCCGACAATTTCAGCCGCTTCCTGGCGGGCCACTTCAAGCATACGGTAATCCTGCACGACGTCGGCTACTTTAAATTCAGGCAGGCCGCTCTGTTTTGTGCCGAAAAAATCACCGGGACCGCGCAGTTCCAGATCACGGCGCGCCACTTCAAATCCATCGTTCGTCTCTGTCATAATCCGCATTCTTTCTTTACCGACTTCCGATTTTGGGTCAGCAATCAGAATGCAGTAGGACTGTTCCGCACCGCGGCCGACGCGGCCGCGCAGTTGGTGCAGCTGGGCCAAACCGAATCGCTCCGCATCGTAAATGACCATAAGGGAAGCGTTCGGCACATTGACGCCGACTTCCACTACCGTCGTCGAGACAAGCACATGAACTTCACCGCGGCTGAACCGCTGCATGACATCGTCTTTTTCTTTCGCAGGCAGCCGACCATGCATAAGACCTACATTATATTTTCCCGCAAAATAATGGCTAAGCTGCGCATGGACATCCATCGCGTTCTGCAAATCCAATTTTTCGGATTCCTCAATTAACGGCGAGATTACATATGCCTGTCTTCCTGTATCCAATTCCTTCTGCATGAAAGCCAGAATTCGGTCCAACATGTCATGTTTAACCCAGTATGTTTCGACTGGTTTACGCCCTGCCGGGAGTTCATCGATCGTCGATACATCCATGTCGCCGAACGCGGTAATCGCCAGCGTGCGGGGGATGGGCGTCGCTGTCATAAACAGCACATCCGGATGCAGCCCCTTCTCACGCAAAACGCGGCGCTGCTCTACCCCAAACCGATGCTGCTCGTCCGTAATGACCAGACCGAGATTACGGAAATACACGTCTTCCTGAATCAGCGCGTGCGTACCGATAACAATATGAATAAGACCGGATTGCAGTCCGGCGAGAATGTCACGGCGCTGCCGCACCGTTGCACTGCCCGAGAGCAGAGCAATCTCAATCCGATGCGGCACAAGTAATTCCTTAAGCGTTGCGTAATGCTGTTCTGCAAGAATCTCCGTCGGTACCATCAGCGCCCCCTGGAAACCGGCCGCAACCGTCGCGTACAATGCGATGGCCGCCACGATCGTTTTTCCGGAGCCTACGTCTCCTTGCAGCAGCCGATTCATAGAGTACTCAGCCTGCATATCTTCGAGGATTTCTTTCACCACGCGCTTCTGTGCACCCGTTAGCGGAAACGGAAGGCCGCGGATGAATTCACGCACCTGCTCGATCGGAATTTGCTGGGCCACACCGTCACTCGCCCGCCGGTTCATCGCGTGGTACGCCTGAAGTTTTAGCTGGAATAAAAACAGTTCTTCGAACGCCAGACGGCGGCGCCCCTGTTTTCCGGCCGCCACACTTTCCGGAAAGTGAATGTTACGGATGGCGTCCGCACGGGGCACGAGCTTATACTTGCGCATAAGGTTCTCCGGAAGAATTTCTTCTATCGCACCGCCATATTCTTTCAACGCTTCCTCAATCCAGCGCCGGATTTGCTTTACCTGGAGGTTGGCGGTTGTAGAATATACCGGCTGAATCGAACCCTGTTGGGGAGTTTTTTTGTTAGTATCAAGAAAATGATGTTCACTCACCGTTATCTGCAGACGGGCTTGCTCGAATTTGCCGGATAGCATAATCTCACGTCCCGCACGCAACTGCTGTTTTAAGAAATGGCGGTTGAACCAGATAGCGGTTACCACTACCCGGTCCACCACGACTTTTACGGTGAGACGGGATTTGCTTTTACCGTAAAACCGGACAACCGGTTCTCCGTATACCGTGCCGACAATGGTAATCTTTTCTCCGTCCTCCGCCTCGCTCAAACTCCGCACCCGGTAATCTTCGTAACGGTATGGAAAATGTTCAAGCAAATCCTGTATGGTATGAATATCAAGCGAGGCCAAATCAAGCGCTCGTTCCGCTCCGATTCCTTTTATTGCGGTAACGGGTTGTTGCAATGGATCGCTCACTGTTCTTCGGCTCCTTTATAGAAAAACATTCCTATCTCTTTAAGAGATAGGAATGTTCTTTTTATAGAAATCTTACCTTCCGGATCTCAAACCACATAGTTTGCCAAAAATCAAAAGCCTGTTATACCTTATACAGCGTTACGGCCAGTAAACCCGGCCCGCCATATGTGCCGATAACCGGGCCCAACTCCGTCACGACCATATCCTGTATCACATTCAGTTCTTCGGCTATCCGCGCCTTCAAAGCTTCGGCTTCTTCATGGCTTGTTGCATGCACGACGGCGGCCACAACCGGTGCGCTGCCGGCGAATTCTTTGGCCAAATCCAGCATTCGGCCTACCGCTTTTTTCTTGCCGCGCACTTTCTCGACTGCAGCCACTTCCCCTGTCTCGTCGAATGTTAAAATCGGCTTAACGTTCAACAGCGATCCCAATACAGCGGAAGCTTTCCCGATGCGTCCGCCCTTCTGCAGATACATAAGCGTATCCATTACGAAGAATGCTGCATGGTTGGCAATAAGCCGCTGAGCCAGATCAAGACACTGCTGTAAATTATTTCTTTCGCGAGCTGCACGCGCCACTGCCACGACAATCGAACCAAGCGCATACGAAGCGGTCCGGCTATCAATGACATGTACCTTTATTTTGTCCTGTACCATATCTTTTGCAAGGTTGGCTGTCTGGTACGTGCCGCTCAATGCGCTGGAAAGATGGATGGAAATAATCTGCGCATCCTCCCCTTTTGCGGCCAGCGCTTCATACATATCAACAAAATCGATCGGGGAGGGCTGGGATGTACGAGGCAGCCTGTCCGCTTTCTCAAGCTTTTCATAAAACTGTGCGGTTGTCAGGGTGACCCCGTCCAGATACGTGGCATCATCGATATGGACCTTCAGCGGAACTACATGAATATCCAATTCGGAAGCCAGCTCTTTCGGGATGTCGGCCGTGCTGTCAGTTACAATATAGAGCTTCATCGCGAAGGATCATCCCCTTTTTTGTGTCTATCGTTTATTCGACTGCGATAATAAATGAATACAGCGGTTGTCCCCCGTCATGCACTTCCACTTCATAGCTGTCAAATGAGGCGCGCAACTGCTTCTCCAATTCATTCATAGCCGATTCTTTCACATCCGCACCGTAAATCACCGTAATCAATCCATCGTCTTCATCAACCATCCGGCTAATTAACGCTTTGGCCGTCTCATACGCATCCTGTCCGGACGTAACGACATCGCCGTCAAAAATACCGATAAAATCGCCCTCTTTAATTATCAACTCATTCAACGTCGTATCCCGTACGGCATATGTGACAAGGCCGGTCTTAACGAGCGCAAGCGCCTCACTCATCCGATCGCGGTTCTGCTCAAGCGGCTCGTCCGCCGAGAATGCGAGCAGTGAGGACATGCCCTGCGGTACGCTCTTGGACGGAATGACGGCCGTAGGTACGTCTACCAGTTCTGCGGCCTGCTGAGCAGCCATGACGATATTTTTGTTGTTCGGCAGGATGAGAACCCGCTCTGCGTTTGCCTCTTCAATGGCGCTTACAAACTGCTCGGTGCTCGGATTCATCGTCTGTCCGCCTTCAATGATACGATCGACGCCCAGGCTTTTGAAGATGTCAGCAATCCCCTGACCGCTCGCCACTGCAATAATCGCATACGGCTTTTTCGCATTCTCCGGTTGCGGTATATCAAAATCCGGTTCGCCCCTTACTGCTTCGGTCACTTGCGATCTTTCCGCAGACACGGTAGGGGTTTCAGATGGCGACTTCAGCGCCTGTCTTGTCTTCTGGCGACGCAGCACCTCTTCATGCTGCAGGCGCATGTTCTCGATTTTAATCCGATCAAGCGCGCCGTACTGCTGGGCAAGCGAAAGCACTTCACCCGGCTCTTCGGCATGGATGTGAACCTTCACCAGATCCTCATCCGAGACGACAAGCAGCGAATCCCCATATGCGCTAATCCGTTCCTGGAACTCGTCCTGCGTAAAGACGGCATCCGGTCTTACGTGCACCATAAATTCTGTACAGTATCCGTATTTGATATCAGCCGGGTTAATCACATGGTGCATCTCGTCATGCGTCTCACCAAATAAAGACATACCTTCCGCAACCGCCGGCTTCGCTTCTTCCGGCTCGGCGAATACGATGCCGTCTTTTACCGCTTTCAAAAAGCCTTCATAAATATAGACAAGCCCCTGTCCGCCGGAATCGACCACGCCGACTTCTTTGAGTACCGACAATTGATTGGGCGTATTATCCAGTGCTTTCTGGGCCGCTTCAACCAGCCTTTCGACAACATCTTCAATAAGTCCGGAGCGTGCCGCTTTGCGCGCGGCTGCTGCCGCTTCCCGGGCCACCGTCAGGATCGTGCCTTCCACGGGCTTCATAACGGCTTTGTACGCCATCTCCACACCCTGTTGGAACGCATCCGCCAGCTTGTGGCTGTCCGCTTCCACAGAGTCGGCTAATCCTTTAGCAAAACCGCGGAACAACTGGGATAAAATAACCCCCGAATTGCCGCGCGCACCCATCAATAGCCCACGTGAGAATACGGATGCTACCTTTTCCGCTGTCTGTTCCGCCAATTTTTCCAACTCGGCTACGCCGGAAGTAAATGTTAAATTCATATTTGTTCCCGTATCGCCGTCCGGCACAGGGAACACATTGAGCGCGTCCACCTTTTTGACATGCTGCGTCAGGCGCTCCGCGCCCATTTTATACATTTGACGGAGAACTTGTCCCGTCAATGTGCGATTTCTCACGTACAATTTCCTCCCTTGTCCTTCTAGGAGCTCATTTCTCCACGAACACCTTGCACATAAATGTTGACTTCATCTACCGTTAATCCCAGTGTTTTATGTAATGCGTACTTTACACGTTCCTGCACACTATGAGCTACTTCGGAAATTTTCGTCCCGTAGCTCACGATAATATACAGGTCGATAACAGTCCGATTATTCTCGTCCCGAACTTCTACACCGCGTGACAGATTTTCCCGGCGCAAAATGTCGGCGATCCCGTCTTTCATCGTACGACGCGAAGACATACCGACCAGTCCGTAGCATTCCATGGCAACCGCGCCTGCAAGTGTCGTAATCACTTGTGTATCTATCTCAATTTTTCCGAGTTCCGTACTCATTTGAACGCTCATTTTCCTGCCTCCCTTTTTCTATGAAAATCATGAAGAAAGAAGGAGAGGAAAGAGGAGCCGGAGAAGAAAAAGGTCTTCGCCTTTTTCCACCTTGAAATCATCCCCTCGTTCTCTTCTCTCTT
>NZ_DFMZ01000058.1:0-13232 GCF_002375825.1 Aneurinibacillus sp. UBA3580 | reverse complement strand
CCAGCCATTTCCGCTTCTGCGCAACCTTTGCGGTGAGAAGGCCCGCAAGCAATGGTTTGTCATTTTTGAACTTTAGTACAATCTGCTCGCCCGTGACGACAAACCCGTTTTGTTTAAACGGAAGGCAGAAGAAATGCTTTTTGCGCCACGGATACCTGGCCCGGCGGTCGCCTCTCCTGCGTTTCTCCTTCGTTCCCTTGCGGCATTCGTCATATTTGTCCACGATGGCCTGCACGGTTTGCGAATGAAGGCGGTACGCTTGTTTGCGGTTTGCCTGCAGCAGTGTTTTAGAAGCCCACCGCTTCCACGTGCGAAAATACAACACGGCTTCTTCGAGCGTATCGTTCCATACCCGCGCGGCTTCGCGTTGGTAGTCTCTGAGCGCCGCATACAGCACCGGATCATACGGAATGCGAAACGAGTGGGTGAGCTTCATCGAAACCCTCCTCTTATTTAGAAATCTCTTCCTGTAGTATACCACAAAACCGAACGTTTGTGCGACACGATTCATCCACACGCCTAAAGACGTGGGCTTTCTCGCGCTATTTCTGTAACCTGATAAAGTTCCCAGAACGAAGGAGCCGGCTGGACGCGGTAATTGTGTACGGCCTCCATGACTTTCAAGCATAGATGCTGGCGCAAATCTTCCCGTTCTTCGTAAGAAGTCTGGTAGAGAGAACGTTCAATCTTTGGCTGGAACCGCTGGAGAATGGCCAGCATGGCTTCTTTATCCTGGCGTTGTGCTTTTCTCGCAAGGGATATCAGGCTTGGGTGTTCTGTGTGGATTGGCAAAAGTCTCGTCCCTCCTTCATACTCATGCGCAGTTTGGCAAGCGCTTTTTTTCTCGTTTTGGAGACGGTTTGCTGGGATACACCGAGCTTGCGGGCGATTTCCGTATCGGAGAAATTCTGAATATAAACCTTTTCGAGTATCTGCTTTTCTTTGTCCGTAAGAAGCCGCAGCGCATGATAGAACGCTCTATGCTCACTGATTTCTTCCAGAGTGATGAGCGCATCGCTATGGAAGTCTATTTCTTCTGATGCGGCTACCCTATCCAGTATTGCTGAGCTTCCTTCATCGTCAAGCGGGGCATCAAGCCGCAGTGGACAGTGAGCGTTCTGCGCCCGAATCCGTTTGTCATATGCAATCGCGTGATAATGAATCAAGGTAGACAGATATGCGATGAATTGAATCTCCCTGCAGAAAGCTCGAAAACGATAATCTACCCTCTCCTGATTATACGGTGTCGGATCGCTTAGGGCGCGCTCAAAGAGGAGAGCGGATGTCTCGTCCTGCAAAAAATTTCGGATAAGCCGGTGTATACGGGAATTGGATGTCTCCTGCATGCTCATCACCCTCCTTTTTTATATAAAGAGGGAAAAAGAAGGGAAAACACAACATATAATAAGAACATTTGTTCGTATTTAATTGTAAAGTGATCAGGGAAATTATGCAAAGATATATTTTCCTATTTTATTTAGTGAATGTAAAAAAGCGCGAATGTCGTATTTTTACGAACGCTCGCGCTTTCTCAGTACGATATCTTAAGCCTGGACAGAGGGAGAAGGGGAAACTTCTTGCTCTGTTTTTTGTTCTGCTTTTATAAATAAGGGAGTAAGCAAGAATGCGATAAAATACGTAACTGCACCCATAAGGCCCAATGTTACGCAGTCACGCCACATTGTCTCAAACCCGTGTCCCTTAATGAAAATTTCTCGTACGCCGTCCAGAAAATACGTAAGCGGCAGCAGATGGCCAGCCACATCGAGCGCATAAGGCATTGCTTCGAATGGCCACGTAAATCCCGATAGCAGGAAAGACGGGACGGCAATCAGCATCGTAATCTGTGTCGAACCCACCTGGTTGCCGGAAAATAAACTTGCTAGATAGCCTATGCCAAGCAGCGCAAATACAAAGCTTATGGAAAGAGTGGCGGCCGGCAGGAGCAATCCGCGGAATGGTAGGTGGAATACATACAGGGCAAGGGTGAATGCAGTTACGTTGTTAACCAGCCCAATCAGGAAGTAAGGAGCTGTCTTCGCGTAAGCGATTCTCCACGGAAGTCCACGCCATACGGCAAACCGGTTCCATGTGCCCTTCTCTTTATCACGCGTTACTGTTAGCGCCACGCCAAGCAGGAGTACTTGCTGCAGAATCGCCCCGATGAGACCATATACAAGAAATTCATTGTAGTTAAACATCGGATTATACAGTACGCGGGAGCGGAACGGTATCTGGGAGAAGGTCGCCGTAATTTGTTCATCCTGTAGTCCTTGCTGCTTAAGTTTGACGGAAGAAGCGCCGTAGCTGAATGTCGTGATTATCTGATTGGCGGCGCGGGTGGCCGAGTTGGAGAACAGCATGTTGCTTCCGTCTACGAAGGTCAGTACCGGAACGTTTTCCCCGTGTTTTAAACGTGTAGAGAAATCGTTCGGAATAATAATGCCGACTCGCGCTTCTCCTCTTTCAATTGTTCGTTCTACTTCACTCTCGGATAAAGTATGTTTTGCGATGCGGAATGTTTCTGTCTCGTCAAACGATTGGACAATTTGCCGGCTAAGCTGACTGTTGTCGCCGTCGAAGACGACAGTCGGAATTTCCTTCAGCCGCAGGTTCGAGTATAAATAACCGAATAATGCCGTATACAGCAGCGGAACAAGAAAAAGAATGGCAAAAAGACGCCGGTCGCGAAGAATGTTCAACCATTCTTCGCGGATAACGGCTCCTACCTTTAGTGGAGATACCATGGTTACTTCTCCCCTTTATTCTGCCATTGGATCGTCATGCCCGTCGCTGTGTAATCCGGCAGATCGGTAAAGGTAACTTTTACGCCGAACGAGCGCACATCCGTATCACCTGTATTCTGGCTCGGCTTTTGAATTGCGAAATCAGCAGCCGGTTGAATAACCGTGATTTTGCCTTTTACAGTTTTACCGGTAGAGATGAGCTTCATGTTAATTACATCTCCGACTTTTAGGCCGTCAAGCTCTGTTTCAGGGAAGTAGAATTTGGCCCAGCGATCTTTGGTTACTTCTAACGTAAATACTGGGAAGCCGGCTCCGACCAGCTCGCCCAGTTGTGCCGACTGGGATGTAATAATACCGTCTGCCGGTGCACGGAGTTCAGTATAACCGATATATGTTTTCGCTTCATTTAATGCAGCCCGTGCTTTTGACATGTTGGCATTGGCAGATGATACGGAAGAGGCTGCCTGAGAAATCCCGGCTTCTGCTGCGTGAACGTCTTCTTGACGCAGGGTAATTTGCCCTTTGCCTGCTTCAGCCAGTGCAACGGCAGCTTTCGCCTGTTCAAGCTGTGCTTCTGCAGCCTGAATTTCTTCCTTACGCGGTCCGTTCTGCACCATTTCGTATTGTTTTTGGGCGGCTTCATATTCTGCTTTTGCTTTCTGGTAATTTAATTCGGCTTCGTCGACTTTCGCCTGCGGCACTGCTCCCTGTTCAAGCAGGGTCTTCATACGGTTATAATTGTCCTCCGCAAGGCGGTATGCTTCTTTGGTGGCATTCACTTTAATCTGCGCCTGCTCACGCTCTTCTTTACGTGCCCCATTCTTCAATGCATTCACATGCGCCTGTGCGGCTTTTACAGCGGCCTGTGCCTGTGCAACCTGGCGTTCTACGGTCTCTGCGGTTACATCTACCGAACTTTGTCCCTGTGCCTTTTTCGCTTCGGCTGCGGAGACAGCCGCTTGTGCCTGCTCTACACCGGCTTCTGCCGCACTCAGCGCAGCCTGTGCCTGTGCCGCTTTATCCTGTAGCTCCTTGCTTTCCAGGCGGGCGAGCAACTGACCTTTCTTTACCCGGTCACCTTCTTTGACATAGATTTCGCTGATGCGGCCTCCCATTTTGAAGCTGACGTTCATATTTGTCGCTTCAACATACGCTGTCGGCTGGCTGGTGGAAGTTGCTTCAATGCGGTTTGTTTCACCATACGAAGCCAGCGCATAGGCGCCGCCACCGATCAGCAAGGCCATCGTAGTAAACATAATCATGCGAATCCCTTTCATCTTTTTCTCCACCTCTACCTCTCCATTTTGTTACTCTTCTTCAAAAATTCCAAGCATATGTAGCACCAGACTCTGCAGGTTGTAGCGCAATGTGGGATTGTCAAGCGATTCTTCATGACTAATGGTGCGCATGGCGGTAAATCCGATCATGCCAAAGAGGCTGCTGGCAATGACCGCGACGTCCATATGGTGAGGGAGCTTTCCCCTGTCTTTTGCGGCTTGCAGTTCCTGCTCCAGGAGAACGAAATATTTCTGCAGCACGTGACGAATGGTATGATGCCTCTCCTGCGTACCCCAACTGCGGCTGAGAAGCAGGCGGCAGAAATCCTGCTCATTCTGGAAGAAATCGAAATGAGCTGCCACCAGTCTGATAATACGCTGGCGAAAATTATCTTCGCTCACCACATCGATGTAATCCTGAATCATTGTAATGAAGTTCTGCACGCCCGATTCCATTACGAATATATACAGGTCTTCTTTTGTTTTGAAGTTATAGTAGAGGGTACCTTTTGCGACGCCACAGATCTCCGCGATTTGTTCCATTGTCGTCTCGTTAAAACCTTTCTCCGCGAACGCTTTGAGGGCGCCCTGGAAGATTAATGTTTTTGTTTTTGCGCGCATACTTTCACCTCGTTTTTTAAACTGACTAGTCAGTACAAATTTGATTTTTATTATAAAATTGATGGAGGGTAAAATCAATACCGAAAGAAAGAAAAAACGCCCTCTGGGAAAGGAGAGCGCAAAAAAAAATGAGAGCGTTATTTTATGGTGTATAGATAAAGAAGCGTTGATTTATCTTAAAAAGATATGATATGATAATTCTCAGTCTGACGATATAAAGGCATAATTCGGAGATGTACCCAAGTCCGGCTGAAGGGGACTGACTCGAAATCAGTTAGGCGTCTTGCGGCGCGCGGGGGTTCGAATCCCTCCATCTCCGCCATACATACTTTTCTGTTTAAGAAACATAGACCTTCAATTGCTTGATCTGGCGATTGAAGGTTTTTTTGTGAAAATAAGGAAAAAAGAAGGAGGGAAAGAGAAAAGAAGATCTAAGGAAGAAAAAGGCCTTCGCCTTTTTCCCCATTGAAATCATTCCCTCGTTCTCTTCTCTCTTTTTCTTCGTACCACAAAAAGTCAGCCGTCCTTCCCTTCATTTTCATGGCAGAGCTTGTGGCTAATTGGTCATGGTGGTTTTGTATGACTGGAGAGTCGCGAATAAAATCGAATAAGTTATGCAACTATAAACATGAAAACAATCCGCAAAAGGGATGATGTCATTGAAGGAACCTTTGGAAAGTATAGACACCATAGTGATAAAAGTCGTGGCAGTCACAGGAGTTCTGGCTTTTATTTTAGGTTTGATCTATAGAGAAGAGATAAAGGACATTCTGATGATCAGCTTCCTTCTCTGCGTAATAAGCTATTATGTAGGAGATTTGGTTATTTTGCCGCTTACCAATAATTTGATAGCGACTCTTTTTGATTTCGGTATCGCGTTCCTGGTTATCTGGCTGACGGGACTCGGTTTTTTTCATGCAGATACCCCGGTGCTGCTCGTTTCTTTGGTCGCTGCGCTATTCATTGGAGTGGGAGAGTATTTACTTCACATTTTGATGCAAAGCGTATTACACGAACAACGTACCGAATGAAAGAACAAGCTTAAGCTTCGATTTTCGTGTGAAAGTCGAAGTTTTTTGTTTTTATGGAATATTTTGTCGAATATCTTTACTTACTAACATAAGCAACTTAAAATTCTAAGTAATACTATTTAACCAATTTTTATCTATCCGTTGGAGGTATGATATGGCAAAACAAGACATTTACCGTGCAGTCTTTGAAGCATGCATGACACGGTCTGATATGTATGCTTGCTATACGGGGCTGGTCCGTTGCATTATAGAAGAGATAGAGAACGATTGGGAGAGCATTCGGGAAATTCGCCTTGTAGAGCATGCTTATTCTTCGGTAAAAGAGAAAAAATTCCTGGACTAGTACAAAGACATAGGCAAGAAATTTCACGAAAACGGCTTTTCCTTTTCAAGAAGTATGAAAGAGGAGAATCCCGCATGAGAAAGAGAAACGTCGTTTTATCTCTGGTTGTCGCCACGTCCATTATTAGTGCCGGTGTATTCGTTGCTTCTTCCGTGCTTGAAAGCGCACAGGCGGAAGATCAGAATATTTCGGACATCGTACCTACCAACGAACCACCTTACCAGGTAAATATCGATGAAAACGCCACCCCTTCCCAGTTTGAAGCAGAAATGCGCAAAAGTCTTGTATATGAGCAAATACAAAAACCGAAGATTCCGGTTTCCGATCCGCGTCTCGATAAGATACAGGCGACGTTCTCCATAATTGAACAGCCGTTTGAAAAGCCCCTGGATAAGCCAAGAAAAGGTCGTCCGGACAAGATGGTGATTGATCCGTTCACCGGAGATGCCAAATACACGAATGGTATCGTTATTAATCGTGAAGGACGGGCTACGAAGATACCGGAGGACGCCTCGCCTTTTCGAGGGCAAATTCCAGCTGTGGTGCGGGTTATGGCCGCTGATATCGCAGAGATGACCAGGAAGCCATATACAACGCAATTGGCATATGACGTAATGAAGCAGACGACGGAGTTGCAGAAGTATATGGATATCCTCGACCTCACTGAAGTGACCGGTGTTTTAGTTGAGCTAAATACATACATTACCGACGGCAAATCTTCATTTAATAAAGCCGCTGCCCTTATTCAAGAAATAAATAAGCTGGTGAACTTCGACAAACTGGAAGAAAAGGAGTAAAGCAAGACGCTATGCCAGGATTTACGCATATAACGGCACGGACAAAAGCTTGCGTTGCTTTTTCTTTTTTGATAAGATAATTAGGCAGTGATGCTGCATAACATTGTGTATAAATTTGTCGCACTAGACGGGGAGGTAGCGGTGCCCTGTACCCGCAATCCGCTGTAGCGGGGTTGAATTCCTGTCTGAGGTGCGCTTCATGTGGGGTCAGGTCTGTGTAAGTGGTGTTGAGAGTCGGGTCCTGTGCAACGGGAACCCATGAACCTGGTCAGGTCCGGAAGGAAGCAGCCATAAGTGGACCATCCCGTGTGCCGCAGGGTGGCCTGGCTTGAGCTAACTGCACGGAGCCGCCTGGATGAACGTATCGACGGCAGGTGTGCGGCTCTATTTTTATAAAACTCCTGATGTGCTATACATCAGGAGTTTTATTTTGCGGAATAAAAAGGAAATTATAAAAATAGACAGAATATATCAATATGGCAAATATCTCCGGTAGTGGGGTGAAAAGAAAAATGCCCGACAATTTGTTTCAATTAGAAGTCAATATGGATCAAATGAGACGCTATTTACACAGTGTTCCTTTTGCTGCCGTTTTTTTAGATGGGGAAGGAAGGGTTATAGAAGCGAATTCCATTTTGCTACAGGCTACGGGACACACCTATACAGAGATAAAAGAAAAAACGTTTCACGACTTATTTGTTACAAAAGAACGGTTTGCATCCTGGCTTCACCATTGCAATGTTTTGCAAAGTAAATCCAATCGTATGCCGCGAGGTTTGTTAAAGTTGCGCTCTGGTAGTACATGTATGTGTGATTTGATAATTTACAGTGATAATAATCAAGCGTCCCTGCATTATCTTGTGCTGCCTACAATTCGAGATATTCCGGGTCAATCGCTTTCGTCTTGTTTTTATCCTCAAATCATTCAGAATATTAATTTGGGCATCGTTATATTGAACGAACATGCACATATCATCGAAATCAGTGATACGGCCTGCGCCATACTAGGTGTGGAGAAGCAGCATGTCATTAACCGGATGATTGAGGATGCGTTTCCCGGCATGAAAGAAGACCAGGGATTTATTTCTTCCGCAGTGCTGAGAGGAGTTACGATGTCTGATAAGCCGTATTCCTGGTTTAACGGGAACCAGCGGTTTGAATTGATTGTAGATTCGGATGTGCTGCGAGATACGGCAGGAAAAATCAAAGGTGGATACTACATATTTAAGGACGTGACAAATACACGTTCGTTGGTCGACAAGATTGAGCGCAGTGACAGGCTGGCGATGATTGGACAGATTGCGGCCGGGACCGCTCATGAAATCCGTAATCCGCTTACATCCATTAACGGTTTTTTGCAGATGATGAATAAATCACTGGCTGAAGCAGGTATGGATAAGGAAAAGGGTTATACGGACATTATGCTGATTGAAGTTAAACGCATTAATGATTTGGTTAGTGAATTTTTATTGCTGAGCAAACAGAAAGAAATTCAGTATAAGCTTGTGGACGTGGAGCAAGTATGCATGGAAATTCTGCCAATAGTAAAAAATGAAGCGCTGCTGTATGGCGTAGAAGTGGTCGTGGAGAAAGAGAACTCGCTTCCGTTAATTATGGGGGACAGCGAACTGTTAAAGCAGGTTTTCTTGAATATTGCAAAGAACGGCATTGAGGCAATAGGAGGAAAAGGGACGTTGACAGTGCGATTTTTCCACATGGAAAGCCATGTAGAGATTACGATTCATGATACAGGCCCTGGCATTCCTCCCTATTTGGCGGATAAAATTTTCGAACCCTTTTTTACAACCAAGGAAAACGGTACGGGCTTGGGTCTTCCTGTATGTCAAAAGATTATTCATGATATGGGCGGAAGCATCCGTGTATCAAGCAAAGGCTACGGAACAATTTTTCATATTCTGCTCCCTTCCTGTTAACAATCCTCTTTCCCTTTTCCGCAAAGTAAAGAAAATGATATAATAAAAAATGCGTGAATTATATTATTCGCGGGCATTTTTTCATACATGCACCGCAAGAAAGATGGAGATACAAGATGGCTTATCGGGCACTGTATCGTATTTGGCGTCCGCAAACGTTTGCCGATATTGTAGGTCAAGAACATGTGACAAGAACGCTGCAGAACGCGCTTAAAGAGCAGAGGTTTTCGCATGCGTATTTGTTTAACGGGCCGCGGGGAACGGGAAAGACGAGCGCCGCAAAAGTGATGGCGAAAGCGGTCAACTGTGAGCGGGGGCCGGCGCCCGAGCCCTGCAATGAATGTGCTGCCTGCCGGGGTATTACGGAAGGTTCGGTTGTAGATGTAATGGAGATTGATGCTGCATCCAACCGTCGAATTGAAGAAATCCGTGATATTCGCGATAAAGTGAAATACGCTCCGACCGAAGTCCGTTATAAAGTATATATTGTGGATGAAGTACACATGCTGACACCGGAAGCGTTCAACGCATTGTTGAAGACGCTGGAAGAGCCGCCGGCGCATGTGATTTTTATTCTGGCGACAACCGATCCGCATAAGCTCCCGGCCACCATTATTTCGCGCTGCCAGCGTTTTGATTTTCGCCGTATTGGAAGTGCGCAACTTGTAGGCCGGATGAAGCAAGCGATTGCCGCCGAGAATATTACTATATCGGATCAGGCGCTTACGTTTATTGCACGCATGGCCGAAGGTGGAATGCGGGATGCATTAAGTCTTCTCGATCAGGCGCTTTCCTTTGGCGGGGAGAGAATTGAGCTTGAAGATGTGATGGCGATTACGGGTTCCGCTTCGCATGCGATACTTGCTGAGACAGCTCTTCATATTAAGGAAGGAGCGGCGTCGGATGCGCTTGACGTAGTGCGCAGGCTGGTGCAGAATGGCAAAAGTCCAGAACAATTTCTGGATGATTTACTTTTCTATTTCCGTGACTTACTTCTTTATAAGACGGCACCACAGCTTGAAGAGATACAGGATCGCATTATGCTCGATGATAAGTTCCAGGAATTGGGCGATGTATTTGAACGTTCCCATCTATTTCTGATTATTGAGAAGCTGAATCAAGCCAAGCACGATATGAAGCGGGCGAGTCAGGCGAGGATTATGTTGGAGCTTATCCTTATCCAGCTTTGCCAGATTGGTGAACAGGCTGCTTCAATGGGCTCTCACTCTTCCGGTCTTTCATCCGGCTCAGCAGGGATGTCTTCGGAAGAAGTGGAACAATTAAAGCGACGTATTCAAATGCTGGAGAATCAGATTAAGCGGTTAGAGAACGGAAATGCAGGGGGACAGGAGCTGACGGTTGCAGCGGCACCGCGTAGGGAAACGCGGCGTTCAAGTATACAGCCCACTGTCAAAATTCCAACGGGGCGAATCCGGGAAGTGGCGGCCGCTTCGATCGAGCCGCAGCTTAAACGGCTGCGCGCCATCTGGCCGGATATTTTGCAGCAAGTGAAAGCACGTAGCGTGCGTCTGCATGCATGGCTTTTAGATGGGCGGCCAGTAGCGTTGTCTCAGGATGCTCTGGTCGTATGTTTTAAAAGTGTGATTCACTGTGAGACGACATCCCGCGAGTTAAACAAGCAGTTAATCGAAGAAGTAGTAAAAGGGTTTATTAATCGGTCTGTTGAATTGTTTACACTGATGGAAAACCAGTGGAAAGAGATTAGTGAATCTGTGGGGGCGCCTAATCAGGAACGAGAACAGGCGGCAGAGCAAACGGAATCGGAGTCTGAGCCGGTGGTTGATGAAGCTGTTAAACTTTTTGGTGAAGAGTTGGTAGACATAAAAGATTAGGAGGAACGAATATGTTCGGTGGCGGAAATATGCAAAACATGATGAAGCAGATGAAAAAGATGCAGCAGCAGATGCAAAAAGCACAGGAAGAGCTGAAAGAGAAAACGGTAGAAGGTACATCCGGTGGTGGCATGGTGACTGTCACGGCCAATGGCCACAAAGAGATTTTGAGCATTAAAATCAAGCCGGAAGCAGTTGATCCGGATGATGTAGAAATGCTGGAAGACCTGGTGCTGGCTGCAGTGACGGAAGCAATGAACAAAGCCGATGAGATGGTAGCAAAAAGTATGGGCAAATTTACGGGAGGCATGAACCTACCGGGATTATTCTAAGATATAGGGGAGAACTGTGTGTATTATCCCGAGCCAATAGCAAAACTGATTGACGGATTTATGAAATTGCCAGGCATTGGGCCGAAAACGGCAGCGCGTCTGGCTTTTTTTGTGTTAGGCATGAAGGAAGATGATGTTTTGGAAATCGCAAAGGCACTGGTCAACGCCAAGCGGAACCTCGTGTATTGTTCTGTGTGCCAGAATATTACGGATGTGGACCCGTGCCGAATCTGCGCGGATACATCGCGTGATAAATCGATGATTTGCGTTGTGCAGGAACCGAAAGATTTGATTGCGATGGAAAAGACGCGGGAATATAATGGATATTATCATGTACTGCATGGGGCGATTTCACCCATGGAGGGAATCGGACCGGAAGACATTCGCGTTCCTGAATTACTGCGCCGTTTAGAGGACGAGGAAGTGAAGGAACTAATCTTGGCTACGAATCCGAATATTGAGGGCGAGGCCACGGCGATGTATATTTCCCGACTTGTAAAACCGTTTGGTATCCGTGTAACTCGAATCGCGCACGGCCTTCCGGTTGGCGGCGATTTAGAATATGCGGATGAAGTGACGATTTCAAAAGCGCTGGAAGGTAGAAGAGAGCTATAAAAGTACCACTTCTTCTAAGGAAGAATAAGGCGGTAGATTCAACATCGTGGTCATTCTTTAAGAATGAGGGACCGATATGTGTTGGAACACCGCTTTTTCTTTTGGAGCTTGTTCTTTTTGATGGATAAATTGAATATGTTTGTACAGATGGTGAGGTGAGTATGTGATTAGACAAGAGCGGTGGGAAAGAATAGCATTTTACTCCGCACTATTGCTGCTAATTGGATATGTAAGCAGCTTGGCGCTCGAGTTTTCATCCTTGCAGTGGATAGCCACAGAGCAGGGGAAATGGCGCGTTGAATCTTCAGAGGATGTGACATTGCTGGGATTTGTTTTTTTTATAGGTACCCTGTTTTTCAGTATTGTTCCCGCTTTTTTTTATATTCCCGCCCTGTTTAAAACGATACGAAACGAATTCCCTGGATGGGAAACCGGAGTTTCCGGAAGATATGCGATGTATTACTTTGCTCTATATCAAGTATCTTACGGTGCTATGCTTGTGTTTTATATGATTTTTCCGTATCCCTGGTTTTCTGAGCAATCTGTTTTAGGGTTTATTGAATCGTTTTTGCCACAGGTCATGATGCTTTTGTTTGCGCTGCTTCTTTTTGGAAGGCGTCTGCATGACATTGGATTTGTCCGTCCGGCCAAAGTAAAGCAATTATTTTTTACAGCTATCCTTTTCTATTTATTTTCTACATTTTTGTTGGATCTTATCGTGACTGTTCCGATTGCTGATTATTTCCGCTTTGAATTGGACTCCTGGAGAGAAGAGCAAATTTCCGGGGAAGTAATTCAAGCGAAAAACATAAGTTGGGTAGCTGGAATTGTTGAAGTGTTGCTAGTCGGCTTATTTGTTCCGATTGCTGAAGAAACGATGTTTCGCGGAGTGCTGCAAACCGCTCTGACCAGGCGTTTTGGTGCTGTGCTTGGCATACTTGGTTCAAGCTTTCTATTTGGCGCGATTCATGTAGACCCTGTTTTATTTCCGTCGTTGTTTGCAATGGGATTAATGCTTGGCTTTCTACGGCATTACTATCGGAGTATTTGGGCGGCGATTTTATTCCATGCATTAAACAATACAATTACCGTATTGATTTATTTTTTTCAATAAGAGCAATGTTCTTAGGTATATAGGTAAAAGCAGGCAGGGAAGGAGAGAGAAAGTGGATAGCGTGACAGTTGGCATTGTAGTTGTGGTGGCAGGTCTGGTTTTTGTATTGATGAACCAGGGGGCCTGGAACTGGGTAAAGTGGGCTGGATGGGCGGTAGGGAATCTGGTCATTGGCGGTATCATCCTTTTTCTCTTCAATCTTGTAGCGGAATCATTTGCTTTTGAAATTCCGATCAACCCGGTAACGGTTACGGTAGCTGGATTTTTGGGTTTTCCCGGACTCGCTGCTTTGGTAATCATTAAACAATTTATTTTATAAAGGTATTGACTCTTAGATGAGCATATGATAAATTAAATAAAGTCCGCTAACGACGGGCTTTAATTTTTTCGCAAACGAATTCGATTTTGTTATTGACTTATCGATTTGTATGTGATAAATTAATAAAGTCGCCGCTGAGATGTGGCGATATACAAAAAAGAAGTTCCTTGAAAACTGAACAGTACCACTCGATGTGTGCGAGTAAAACAACCCATAAAAGTGTAGTGAATGCTTTTATGGAGCCCGAAA
>NZ_DFMZ01000059.1:8483-9164 GCF_002375825.1 Aneurinibacillus sp. UBA3580 | reverse complement strand
AGAATCTCGTGGCTTTAGCCATGGGAGGTTCAACAGAATTACTAGAGGCCGGTTATCTCCGGCTCGTCCCCGTGCTTACGGAACGCCTCCTTGCTTCTACTACAGGCAAACGTTTGGTTGAACGTCAATATACGGAAGATATTTTGTTCTGCAGCCAGATTGACTTTTCACAAATAGTCCCGTTTGTTAGTGAAAAAAGAATACTTCTGTCCTCTTCTTCATACAAGTAAAGAGAAGAATAGGACAGGGGTTTGATGCCAATGCAAATATCTCCAGGTGAAGGAGTGCTTGTTCTACTTATCATTACGGGTTTAATTGGCCGCTCACCAATTCTTGCTACCGCAGCCAGTATGCTGTTAGTGTTAAAACTCGCTTCCCTTGAACGTTTTTTTCCGACAGTAGAACGCCGGGGGATGGAAGTAGGGCTTCTTTTTCTGACCATATCCGTATTGGTGCCATTTGCCAGCGAGAAAATTACCGCTAAAGATTTAATTCCGCTCTTTACGACGCTTGTAGGGGTTGCCGCGTTAACCGGGGGAGCACTTGCCACGTATTTGAACGGAAAAGGACTGGATATGCTTCGGGCCGAGCCGCATCTTATCGTCGGCCTTATTGTCGGCTCCATTATCGGTATCGTATTTTTACGCGGAATCCCGGTCGGTCCGCTTATGGCGGCTGCCA
>NZ_DFMZ01000059.1:5364-8376 GCF_002375825.1 Aneurinibacillus sp. UBA3580 | reverse complement strand
TGGCGGCTGCCATTACTACTATCTTACTTAAATTTATTTCCTTTATTTCAAAATTTCTCTAATTAATTGCATGTTACGTGGGAGCTTTCTCGCTTTTCCTAAAGAGGGTGCCCGGTCCGTGTTCTTTTGCCGCTCCCCCCTGGTTTCTTGCGCCAGGCTTAATGAAGAAAAAGGTTGAGAGCAAAATAACAAAGCTTAGCCCCGCCACACTAAAAAATACGGTCTTATGTGAAATTTTCATTAACCAGCTAAAGATAGGCGGACCAAAGGCAACACCAAGGAAACGAACGCTCCCATACAAAGATGTGATCATTCCTCTTTCCGCCTTTTCCACAGCTCCTGTAACTAAAACGTTGATACAGGGCAATGATAAACCGATTCCAATGCTTCCTAATGTTAAGAGCCCAATCATAAGGTAAATTTGTTTAAAGAAAGCAACGGCAATCATGGCTCCCGTCAAGATTGTCAGACCGATGAGCATCAGCCTTCGGGTAAGCGGTTTATTCTGCTTAAGTTTTGCGCCGGTAATGTAAGCGGTAACGACCATTCCAAACAGAGGAATAGAAAGAATAGCACCCTTAAGTATCCCGTCAACTTTGTAGGTTTCCTCCAAAATATCGGACAGGTAAAACAAAACGCCAAAAAGGATAAATAAGCCGGTAGCACCCACAAAAAAGGCGGGAATCAACCATCTTCCTTTATTTTTAAAAATTTGCTTTAACGCTCCGAGATATTCGGGGAGAGGCTGTCCTTCCGGCTTCTTCTTTTCTTTAACCCCGAACCATACATAGGCGGCCACAGCAAAACAAAGAATAGGAAAGGTAAAAAATACCGCAAACCATGTGATAAGAGCAATAGCTGAGCCGATAATCGGCGATAAAATCTTTCCCATCCCGTTGGATGATTCGATAATCCCGAGCGCCTTACTTTCCTGGGCTCCCGAATATAAATCCCCGATAAGGGCCATCGCAATCGGTGCCGTCCCCGCTGCCCCAATCCCCTGGATAATCCGTCCACCTAAGATGGCTGCATAGGAATTTTCCATCAGCCAGGCGGCCATACCGGAAATAATTCCCCCAATCCCGTACACAATGAGCGATGACACAATAACCCACTTACGTCCAAAACGGTCAGATAAATACCCGACCAGCGGGATGATAATACCTGCGGCAAGGGAGAATACCGTAATCGTAAGACTCGTCTGAAACTGAGACAGGTCCAGCTCTTTCTGCATCGTAGGAAGAACGGGTACCAACATTGAATTCCCTAATACCATGACTATCGGGATAAAAGCAATGGCAATCATGGCTGATGTCCCTTGTTTTGCTTCCATTCTTCTTCCTCCTCATTTTGTACCTTTATCTACCCTTTCCTTTATGCGTATTTTTAATACAACGCTATCCAGTACGTTCCATGCATTTTTATGGTTTTCCAAAAACTTCTTTCATTCATAAGCGAGGAAAAACGCGCGCGGCGTGTGCCGGTCGTTGCTTTTCCCGTTTGTAGCGTGTAGCCTGAAGGGAGGAGGAAGAGCGGCAACGCCCGCGCGTTTTTCTTATAGAGTAATCTGCTCTGCCTGCACGGCGGAACTCTCATGTCCGAGAATGAATGTATCAAACCTCAAGCCTCTGCGCAGGCACTCAAGGTTGTAAATATCCTCAAATTGAATGTTGCCCATGCTGACATTTCGTCCCCAAAAACGGAGCAGTTCGATTTGCTGTTTTTTCTGTGGCGCTTCCCAGATAAGACGTTTCCTGATATCAGCCGGAATTGCTTTTTCAACCGTGGTCAAAAACTCGGTATCAATCTGGCCCTGTTTGTCATAAATCCCTACATTCGTTCCCGATTCCCTGCCCTCTACAATAACGTAGGAGGCCCCCTGCTCCAGATCGGAATAAAGGGTTTTCTGCAGGTCCTCTACGCTGAGATGGCTGCCACCCGCTTTTTTGCCGCATTCTGTAATAACGGTGAAGCCTCTCTCGGTTATCTCCCGAATCATCCTGCTCCGCTCACTTGTCACAAGTTCAATCGTTCCGTCAGAAATCTCCACATAGTTAAATCCTATCTTCGCTAATGAATCCAAATAATTTTGCAGGACACCTTGATGGTAGGCGATTTCAAACAATGTCCCTCCCGGGTACAGCACTACACCGGATTTTTTGGCTAAAAGCAACTTTTTTCGCAAAAGTTCGGGCGAGTACAGGACTGTCGTACCGAAGCCAAGCTTAATATAATCAACATATTGA
Organism: Aneurinibacillus sp. UBA3580; assembly: GCF_002375825.1. Classification (NCBI taxonomy): domain Bacteria; kingdom Bacillati; phylum Bacillota; class Bacilli; order Caryophanales; family Paenibacillaceae; genus Aneurinibacillus; species Aneurinibacillus sp. UBA3580. The sequence continues at coordinate 6,130 of NZ_DFMZ01000059.1, read as the reverse complement.
CCGGCAAGCTGTAAGCATTCTTCGAATGAGCTCAAGCCAATTCCTTTATCGATTACCATTGTCAAACCGAAATCTTCTGGCCTATTCGCTCTTTCTCCCGAAGGGTCAAGAAGTCGGGGATGATATGCAATGTCCAGATGGTTCACAGCCGTGATTCCTCCTTATCGGCGAAGATCTTCCGCAAACCATCCTATGCACAGCAGCCTATACAGGTGCCGCTTTTTCCTTCTTATTCTGTCCCGTCATCTTTTTTATATAGATTCATGGGCCCGCCGCCCAGATGAATGTAGATGTTCGGTTCTTTCTCGCCATCTCCGAGTATCGCCTTCTTCAAACCATCAATGAAGTGCGAAGTAATATCAATAAAGTTCTGTTTCTCCCCTTCTTCCTCCAACTGCCCCATAATATACAGTTCTTTATCTTCCTTATGTAAGTAAGCAATGTAGCCGACTGCTTTCCCATTCGCATCAACTACATTTAAAATCTCTCCCTGCTTATTTTGAAACTCCGGCTTAAAAAATAGCAACGAAAAAACCCCCTTTATGTGTTTATATTTGAATCGCTATTTCATCACAGTTTCCAGTATATAGCTTGGCCAGATTTCATCCTTTCATCCACAAACAAGCGCGCAGCCAGATCGGCTGCGCACCAAGTTGCTTATCCGGAAACAAACCCTTTTCCTGTGAAAATCGTGAGAAAAGAAGGAGAGAAAGAGGAAATAAGATCCAGAGAAGAAAAAGGCATTCGCCTTTTTCCCCATTGAAAT
>NZ_DFMZ01000059.1:0-5222 GCF_002375825.1 Aneurinibacillus sp. UBA3580 | reverse complement strand
TTTCCTTCGTACCACAAAAGTCAGCCGCTCTTCTCATGATTTTCATGTCGGGGTTGCGGCTGAAACGCCATGGTGGTTTTCTATAAGATAACCTACGATCTGCCGGGCAGACTTATCTAATGAACACTTGACATATATCCCGGTAAACCATAGCCCCCCTTACTGTTTACTTGCTGGTACTTCCATGCCGCGGATCAGCACCTCTGCCACCTCCGGGCGGCTGAACTCCGGCGGCGGCGCCTCTCCGTCTCGAAGCATTTGTCTTACTTTTGTTCCCGAAAGAACGAGATGATCTTCCGGAGCGTGCGGACATGTTTTGGTTGATGCCATATTTCCGCATTTTTTACAGTAAAAACTGTGTTCAAAGAACAGCGGCATAATCCCTAATTCTTCGGTAGAAAAATTGCCGAAGATCAACTGTGCATCGTATGTGCCATAATAATTGCCGACCCCGGCGTGATCACGCCCTACAATAAAATGGGTGCAACCATAGTTTTTGCGCACGAGCGCATGGAAAACGGCTTCTCTTGGGCCGGCGTATCGCATAGCCGCCGGGAACACCGCAAGAAGCACACGCTCCCTTGGATAGTATTCCTGCAAAAGCACCTGATAGCTTTCCATACGAATGCGCGCGGGAATATCATCGATTTTTGTTTCTCCGACAAGCGGATTCAGAAACAGACCATCTACAATTTCAAGCGCCGATTTTTGAATATATTCATGGGCACGGTGAACCGGATTTCTCGTTTGAAAACCGACAACCGTGTTCCAGCCTTTCGCGGCAAACACGGATCTTGTTTCTATAGGGTCAAGATAAAAATCAACAAACTCGCTTTTTTCCGGGCGCCGTACAAGCGTAATCGGGCCGGCAAGATAAACGTCGGGTCTGTCCCACAGCTTTTTTACGCCGGGGTGCTTCTCATCGGTCGTCCCGTATACCTGCTCAGCTTCGAGCCGTTTATCCGGAAAGTATTTCTCCTGCAGCTCTATAACCCCGTAGATTTCTCCTTCATATACAAGCTTAATTTTCTCCCCTATTTTAAGGGAGTCGGCTACATACTCCGCCACTGGAAGGGTAATAGGAATGCTCCATACATACCCGCTTGAAAGTCTCATTTTATTGATAACGGTATAATAATCAGTTTCTCCGAGGAAGCCGGTAATCGGACTGTAGGCTCCGATGGCAATGAGTTCAAGATCGGCCAAAGCGAAACGATCAATCTCAACTTCAGCAAGAATAGAAGAGTGATCATACTCCAGGTTTACACGATTGACTAAAGCCCCACCATGTGGCTGATTCACCTTTGATTCGCTCCTTCTCTTGTTTGTTTCTGCTTTATTGGTGCAGACCGCATTCAACTTTCTCGAATCCAGCCCAGCGTCCGGCACGGGAACCTCCGCCGTCTTCTACCGGCAGGGTACAGTGCGCACAACCGATGCTGGGGTAACCTCTGTCATGCAGTTTATTGTATGGAAGCTGGTATAGTTGAATGTAATTCCACACGTCTTCCCATTTCCAATGAATCAGCGGACATATTTTAATAGAAGAAAACTTTTCGTCCTTGTTTACATATTGAATCTTTGCGCGCGTAGGCGATTGTTCCCTGCGCAATCCGGACAACCACGCTTTCTTGCCCGTTAACACTTTCGTAAGCGGCTGTAATTTACGAAGGCTACAGCATACATTCGGCTCTGTCTTCCACAGGGCATCACCATACTGTTCACTCTGTTCCTCAAGCGTAAGAGCAGGCTGAACCATTTCAATCCGCAGCGACGGATATACTTTTTGCACGTTTTTAACCAATTCGTACGTTTCTTTGAAATGTACATTCGTATCGAGAAAAACGATATGCGCATCGGAACGAACTTTGCTGATGATATCGATAAGTACAATTCCTTCTGCACCGAAGCTGCACGCGTATACGAGTTCATCCTCAAAATTTTGATAAGCCCACTTCACAACATCCAGTGTGTCTCTACTAGACAGCTCCTGATTCATTCTTCGGTACTCATCATCTGTAAGCTGTTGAAATGACAAATTACAATGATGCGGCACGGCCTTACCTCCTTTTGCTGACACCATGCTTTCTTTCGGCGGAATGCCTCCTTCCGATTTTCCATTATATTATGGTTATACGCCTAAGGTTCCGTTAACAATAGAACTGTGACCGGGTATGAAGAGGACGAGACATGAAAAAATATCAGGTATACATTCTCGTTAAGCATTACCGTTGTAAACACCTAAGAAAAAGGGGGCTATAGTATGCTGCCAGATGCATTTATGAATACAGCACCAAACAGTACCGGGACGGTTGCGGAACGAATACTTGGGCAGTTGCATCTCTGGGGGGTAAAACGGATTTACGGCGTAGTCGGCGACGCAATCTTCGGCTTAATGGACGCAATAGCAAAACAAAATAAGATTCAGTTTATCGCCGTCAAACATGAATCCACAGCTGCAATGATGGCATCCGCGGAAGCGAAAATCACAGGCGGACTCGGGGTCTGTACCGCCACGATGGGACCCGGGCTCGGCAACCTGTTAAACGGACTCGGGGATGCATATAAAGATAAAGCGCCCGTTCTTGCTATTACAGGACAGGCCCCGACAGATAAAATCGGAACGGACTATAAACAATATGTAAACCAGCAGGAGCTCATCAAACCGTTCGCCCGGTACAGCACCCTTCTGGCGCATCCCAATGCGGTAATTGAGGTGCTGACCAAGGCGATGCACATGTCGCTTGTTAAAGGAGCGGTTACCCATCTATCTGTTCCAAAGGATATGTTTACAATGACAACAACGGCTATGCCTCGTTCTAAACCGCTATTGTTAAAAGGAACATATTACTTTGAAGCAGAAGGACTGCAACAGGCAATTGATATTATGAATACGGCACAGCGTCCAATGATACTGGCGGGTATAGGAGCCCGTGACGCCGCTCAACATGTGGAGGCACTTGCCGAAAAGTGGGGAGCCGGCCTGCTTGTCAGTTTGGGGGCAAAGGGATTCCTTCCAGGTACGTCATCTAATTTGCTGGGTGGGATCGGGCAAGGAGGCAATCCGTATGCAGCACAAGTATTTAAGCAGGCAGATGTGGTTTTGCTCGTCGGAGACACGTGGTGGCCAGATGGATATGTGCCCGAGAATGCACGGATTATTCAGATTGATTACATGCAGGAGAATATAGGCAAAGGGATTCCGATCGAACTGGGGATCGTTGGCGACTCGGCCGCAATCGTTCCTTTACTAATAGAAGGGTTGCAGCAATCAGGCACCGATCCAGCATGGGGGGCCCAGTGGCGGGAGGCAAAAGAAAAGTGGACGCAGCAGAACGAACAGGAAGGCAGCCAAACCTCGTCCCCCATCCATCCCGCCCGAATTGTCCGGGCGATCGAAAATTCGGTACAGCCTAATGCCATCCTTACGCTCGATACGGGCGATGTAACCGTATGGATGAATAGAAACTTTCGCCCGAAACAGCAGGATTTTCTATTCTCAGGTGAATGGAGAACAATGGGATTCGGCCTTCCCGCCGCGCTGGCAGCCAAACTGTGTATGCCCGAACGCCAGATCGTCGCCATTGTAGGAGACGGCGGGATCGAAATGGTTCTGGCTGATTTACTAACGGCTGCCCGCTATGAGTTGCAGATTACCGTTATCGTATTTAATAATGGCTACTTGCAAATGGAACGCGACAAAATGATTGTAAGCGGATTCAAGCAGGAGGGCGTTGACATAACCAATCCTGATTTTGTTAAAGTGGCAGAGGCGTGCGGTTGGAACGGCTACCGGGTTGATTCCGATGCCCAGTTGGAACAAATTCTGCAGCAGGCCCTTTCATCGAGACGACCGGCGTTGGTTGAGGTACTTACCGCTCCTGTGGTGCACCCTGAAACGAAAGGCTAGTACATTTTGAAACCCTTGGGCTGTATATGAACAACAGAAAGAATCTCTGCTTCCTCTCAGAACCGTTTACTCCTTTTACTCTATATACAGAAAGGATAAACAAATATATGGGAGGAAGGAGAGATTCAAGTTAGCCTCTTACCCTTTCTTATATAAGCTTCAAACCGCTTATAAGGATAATGGTAGCGACGATTGTCCGCAGCGGTTTAGTCGGAACTTTAGCCGATAATGTACTTCCAAACATAACACCGGGGATAGAGCCCAGGAGAAGATTGCCTGCAAGCAAATAGTCTATACTTCCGATGCCTGCGTGAAGCGCACCTGCAACCGTCACCAGGAGAAACGCATGCGCAATGTCGGTCCCTACCAGCTCTGATGCTTGCATACGATAAAGATACAGCATGGCAACCGCAAACAAAGAGCCAGATCCGATGGAGGTAAGCCCCACCATAAACCCGAAGACGATGCCGATACCGATGGTTAACCCTTTCTTCTCTTCCATGGGTGCCAGTTGCCAGCGGTTGGGCCGCAGCTTCTTATCAAAAAAAACGCGAACAATCGTGGCCGCGGAAACCAAGATTAAAACATATCCGAGCGCACTTTTAATGGTTTCTTCTTGATTGTGATAAACATTGGCCAGAAAATGAAGCGCACATACTGCAAGAACCGCACCGGGAATACTTCCCATAGTCAGATATTTTACTAACGTAAAATTCACCGTTTTTTGTTTCCAATGCTGGATAGTGCCGAACAATTTCGTAACAGCGTTATAGATTAAATCCGTTCCCACTGCAATCGAGGGCTGAACGCCTATAATAATTAAAATAGGAGTTAAAAGCGCAGCCCCTCCCACCCCCGTCAGGCCGACCAGAAAACCAACCAGCAGCCCCATTATGGTTATTTCTATACTCATTTCTTTCCCCTGCCTTATTCAGTCTCCCATCATATTTCCAGAATCATCCTACACATTCATTGATATATGCCCATAGGGAAGAAATGGTGTTGAGGATTACAGAAAGCCATATGACAGAAAACGACCATGGCATCTCAGCCGCAACCCCGACATGAAAATGAGAAGAAGGGCCACTGACTTTTGTGGTATGAGGAAAAAGAGAGAAGAGAACGAGAGGACGATGTCAATGTGGAAAAAGGCAAAGGCCTTTTTCTCCCCTGGATCTCATTTCCTCTTCTCCTCTTTCTTTCCTCATGATTTTCACAGAAAACGACCATGGCATCTCAGCCGCAACCCCGATATGAAAATGATGGGAAGGGCGGCTGACTTTTGTGGTGCGAAGGAAAAGAGAGGAAAGAA
>NZ_DFMZ01000056.1:0-14475 GCF_002375825.1 Aneurinibacillus sp. UBA3580 | reverse complement strand
TGGTGGTTTTCTGTGAAAATCGTAATGAAACTTTCTAAAATTTCTATCAATGTGGAAGCGATTACATTTGAAAACCCTATTTACAAATAAAACAAGGCCTGTTATTATAGTTTTCAATAAATTAAGAATACGTAGACTTATTAGGCAACCTTTAGAGAGAAATCAGGAACTAAGGTCGAGTATTTTTTTCAGAATATTATAATAATAAGGGAGAGATTATGATGACAGTGATGGTAGAGGTAGAAAAACTTCAAAAAATGGAAGCGGAAATCGCACGACTGCAACGCGAACTACGTGCCCTTCAGTCTGAACCGACACAAGGTTTCGAGCGTCTGGATACGGATGTTTTCCTTACTGAAGTGTATAACGGTTAATACGTGCGGATTGTTAAAGAAAGAAAACATACGGAAAGATACCGGCCGACACTCCCAGAAACCTAAGAGTGTCGGCTTTTTGCGTTCCCTCTTACCCGGCAAGCGGAACCTGAGGAATTTGAACCGACGTATACACCATTAGTAATCCTAACGCAACCGCGAGACCGAAATATGCGAGGCCGTACACCCAGCGGGTACGAGGCGATACTTCATAATACTTGTCATCCCGTATCAGGCCCTGTTCCTGCTCATACGGGTCCACTTTCATCTCTACGGACATCTTCACCTGATCGCCCGCTATTTCCGTACGAACAAGCTGCACATCACGCACAAGGCCGTTTGAATATGTAAATGTTTTTGTCTCTTCCAGGCCTGGATAGCTTATCGTTACTATATCTTCTCTCTTCATCATATCCCCAACATGCGTGAACGGCAGTGAGCGCCGATGCTCTTCGGCAGGAATGAACAGCCCTTTCTCGTCGAAGAGCTGCACTGGAATCCAAAGAAAAATGTGTTCCGTATGCAGACGGGAACCCGCTGCATTTTTCTTCTTTTTACGTACATACTTGCTGTACAGCTCCCAGGCAAACAATCCCCAGAAGATAAGGAAAATAATAGCCTTCAGATATAGAATGACCACAAGGCCGCCAATCAGCCCGACCACCCAGAGCCAGCGGGAAATCGCGGTAACAATCCGTCCCCCGTCCAGCGGATGAATAGGAAGCAGATTGATCAAATTCAGGAAAAAGCCAATCATAGCAACCGCATACAGCACAGGATGACCTGTTGCCATACCGAGCAGAAGCGCTGCTACAGCCCCGAGCGTACCGACGAGCGGCCCTCCTAATGCAACATACGCTTCCGTCTCCGCATCTTTCGGCTGCTTCTTCATAGTAATAAGCGCACCTAAAAACGGGATGAATGCCGGAGTGGATACGGGCAGATTTTTGCGTTTCGCCGCCCATACATGCCCCATCTCATGGATGAACAGCATAATGACAAGCCCTAATGCAAACGTCCACGGATAGATTAACATATATGCCCAGACCGACAATGCCATCGTCCAGATGGTAGTGCCGAACTTTCCCATTTTCAATATAGGAAGCAAAAATTTCAGTTTGCTGCCGAAGAGAGCAAGAAATCCAAGCAGACCTCCCGCCGCACCCCAGCCGCGTTTCTTCTTTCTCTCAGCCAACAGTAGCTGCCTCCTTATTTATAATCCACCTTCTCTTATGCTTATACGGAAAAATCGTTGGGAAGTTTCACTATCCTATGGTTTGCCACAATAACACGATAATAATTCCGGCCATTACCACAATCATAACATTCAACCGAAACCAGGCTAATGCAACACACACCAGTCCGCCTACAGCCGCCGCCATCGTATTTGCTTCACCGGCCGAAGATAGAATTCCCGGAAAAATCAGCGCGCCGAGTGCAGCAGCCGGTATAAATTGAAAGAAACGATGCAGGAACGGCGGCAACTGAACGTTCTGCAGTACCACCATGGGAAGCATACGCGGAATGTAGGTCACCACACCCATTCCTATAATCAACAGGACAAGTTCCCAATTCATGTATGTGCCTCCTCGCGTTTTTCTTCAGGGAACACCACAGCTCCTAAGGCCGCTGCCATAATGGTAGCGATAATGATGCTCCATCCGGTGGAAAGCCCGTCAAACCATGGCAACCAATGCAACATGGAATGCACGGAAACTGCAGCCAAAGCCACGACGAAAACAGCACGGGACGATCGTACAGATGGTATCAGCAAGCCGATAAACATAGCATACAGCGCAATGCCCATGCTTGCTTGTAGTGAAGGCGGGAGCCCTGTGGCAAGAAAAACACCAACCCAAGTACCTACATTCCAGGATGCGAATGCCGTCAGATTCAATCCCAGAAGAAATCCCTTTTCTAATTTCCGTTCTTTTCTCAACGCAGCGACTGTAAAAGTCTCATCTGTGATACCAAATGCAAGCAGCGCACGCCACCCGGACGTGGTTTGCCTGAGCCGCTGCGAAAGCGATGCGGTCATAAGAAAGTGACGCAAGTTCAAGATAAATGTCGTCAGCAAAATTTCTCCGTACGCTGTGCCAAGCGCCAGCAAGTTTGCCCCGACAAACTGGCTTGCTCCCGCAAAAATCAACAGCGACATTAACACGCTTATGTAATTCGGCAATCCGGATGATTTCGCCAGCAGTCCAAAGGCAATCGCAATCGGAATATAGCCTACCGCAATCGGAAGACCGGCCCGTACACCCTCTGTCCACGCGGAAGAACCCGGCGAATGGTGTTGTTCTTTTGCTGCATGATATGCCTGTTCCGATTTCATTTTCATTCCCCCCCTTTTATTGTATACTATATTCTAATATAAGTACGTTATAGCGTACAATATAGAAGGAGTGCTTTTATGGAAAAAATACATATTAAGCTTGGACAAAATTTGCAGCGTATCCGCAAGAGCCGGGGATTAAGTCTGGACAGGACAGCAGAATTAACCGGCGTCAGCAAAGCGATGCTCGGACAAATCGAACGGGGTGAATCAAATCCGACCGTAACAACCTTATGGAAAATCGCGAAAGGTCTACGCCTCTCTTTTTCGTCCCTTATCGAAGAAGAAGTGCCCAATGTTTCCATCATCTCATCGGCCGATATTCTGCCCATTACCGAAGATGAAGGAAGATATCAGGTCTATCCCCTTTTCCCGTTTAATCAGGAAACACAATTTGAGATCTATACAATCTTTATGCTTCCGGGATGTAAGCACCACTCTGAAGCACACACTGCCGGCGTTCAAGAATACATCACCGTTACTGAGGGAACATTGACACTTACCGTCCAGGGGGCAGACTATACGGTTCACGAAGGCAATGCCATCCGGTTCGCGGCGGACATGCCGCATACATATACGAATGAATCCGAAAGCCCTGTTCGCCTGCATGTCGTGATTTATTATCCGGCATAAAAAAACCGGATCGATGATCCGGTTTTTTTCACTAACGAAAAAAGGCATCTCTGCAAGAAAACCTAATAAAACAGACGCAGCAGCAGCGTGAGCAGTACCGCAACCGCGGACAGCCCCATTGCCCACCGTCCGGCCTTCGAGCCCCGCGCAGCTGCAATATACCCGACGATAAAGCCGGAGACGCCCAGCATAATCGGCATCATAAAAAAGGCGAGCAAGGCCATAACCAGTCCGAGTATGCCCAGCCCTGTTCCGCCTTCTTTCTTCCTTTCGTTCGCTTCCCTATATTCTTGCCTGCTTCGCCGTTTTTGGATTATATACCGGCGTGGCCTAGTCTGCGTATACGTATCACCTGCGAATTCTTCCCGAAACGGAAACAGAATGACATTATTGCGGCGTTTCGGTTTTTTCATGCCGATTCATCCCTCATCTCCGTAAGAATGTAGGTTGGGGTCGGGCTACGCTTTGTTTCTCGGTTTAAACGTATGGCAGCATGTTTCGCTTGAATAGGAAGCCTGTTCTTTGCGGTCCGTAGAGACGCCGATCTCTCCGATTTCTTCTTTATAATTGGTGTTTGCTTTTCGGTCAATTTCAACCATAATGACTTCCGCTGCACAGTTATTTCCCTCTGCATAGTACGTACAGTTCGCTACGCTGCATTTTACACCTTGCGGCACAAAAAATCCCCCTTTTGATTTACTCAAGAGAGGGCCGCTGCACAAGAAATCGGCCCTCCCCTGCTACATAGGGTGTGCCCTGCCGCTTGCGCTCATTCATTCATGTTTTTCCATTCGTTCTGCTCCTCTATACCTGCTGTTCCAAATACGTAAGCGCAATGCCAGCCAGCAGCTTGCTGCCGACGGGAAGCATCTTCTCGTCGATCGTAAAGCGCGGATGATGGTGGCTGTATACCGCTTCTTCATTCCGAATCCCCAGGAAGAAATACGCTCCCGGCACGTGCTGCAGGTAATAAGAAAAATCCTCTCCGGCCATACTTGGTACGGCCGGTCTTACGTTCTCTTCGCCCAGTACCATGCGACCCACCTGCTCGACGATGGCATTCATCCGTGGGTCATTGATGACGGAAGGATCTCCTTTTACATACTCAACGGTTGCTGATGCGCCGAATGACGCGCAAACTCCATGCGCAAGACGTTCGAGAAGCTGCGGAATTTCCTTCTGTACATCGGGGTGAAAATAGCGAACCGTTCCCTGCAGTTGTGCCGTATCAGGAATAATGTTATACGTATCACCGGCCTGTATCTGTCCTACGCTTATTACAACGGGATACAACGGGTCCAATGAACGGCTGACTATCGTCTGCAGCTGTGTGACCAGGTGAGAGGCGATGACGATTGGATCGACAGTTAAGTGCGGCATGGAACCGTGACCGCCTTTGCCATGGATTTTGATTGCAAACGAATCGGAACCGGCCATAATGGGTCCAGCGCACACCTCCAACAGACCGCTATCCACGTTCTGCCACAGGTGAAGCCCAAAGATAGCATCCACATCTTCCAGCACTCCGGCCTTCACCAGTTCGGAAGCCCCGCCTGGCACAACTTCTTCGGCATGCTGGAAAATCAGCTTAATACGCCCGGCAAAAGGCACGGCCCCTTCTGTCAGCGCTCGTGCCGCTCCCAGCAAGATCGCCGTATGGCCGTCGTGGCCGCACGCATGCATTACACCCGGATTTTTTGATGCAAACGGCAGGCCCGTCTCTTCCTGAATCGGCAGCGCATCGATATCGGCACGCAGTGCGACCGTTTTCCCTGACTGTCCGCCTTCAATGTAAGCAATAACATCTTTTCCTGTATATGAATGAGGGGATAACCCCATATTTTTCAACTGTTCACGAATATATTGCACGGTTTTTGATTCCTGATGCGACAATTCCGGATACTGATGGAGGTAGCGCCGCACGTCCACCGTCCATACCGCATGCGCATCCACAATCTGATTCACCTGAGCTTGCCTGGCTGCATATATCTCCATGCTGTCCGCCAGCTTGCTGTCCATATAAAATCCCCTCCACCTTATGTTTATTATATTAATAGTAGAAGATGGAGAGAATTTTGAAAAGGAAAAATTACAGGACAAGCCCGCCGTCTACTGACAGCACGGCTCCATTAATGTAGGAGGCATGCGGAGAAGCGAGAAATACATACGCGCGTGCAATGTCTTCCGGCTCGCCCAACCGCTGTACAGGTACTTTCTGACGCATCATTTCCAGAATTTTTTCCGGTACGGCATCCGTCATGGGCGTACGGATGAAACCGGGGGCTACCGCATTGACCGTAATGCCTTTGCCTCCCAGCTCCTTCGCCCACGTCTTCGTTAGGCCGATGACACCCGCTTTCGTAGCCGCATAATTCGTCTGTCCGATATTTCCGTATAGACCGATAACTGAAGAAGTATTTATAATACGGCCATATCCGTTCTCGATCATAAGCGGGATCGCGGCTTTTGTACACAAGTAAACACCAGTCAGATTAATGGCAATGACTTGGTCCCATTTCTCTTTCGTCATTTTATGCAGCATGCCATCGCGTGTAATACCAGCATTATTAATCAACACATCAAGCCGACCCGTTCTTTGCCTAACTTGTTCCATCAGTGCCTGTACCGAAGCTTCATCTCCTACATTCACCTGGATACACTCGGCACTTCCACCTGCTTCTTTCAATTCCGTGGCCGCGTGCTCCCCCTGCTCTTCATTCACATCGGCAATGATAACCCGGGCTCCCCGCTCGCAAAACAGCTGTGCCGCTCTTCTCCCCAGACCGCTCGCTCCTCCGGTAATCAACACTACCTGCTTTTCAAACTCCATCCGTACCCCTCCCCTAAAAATACTTTTCTATAGTCTATTCGTCTATGTGCGGAATGTTACACATATTGTCAAACGTCCGGTACTGGATTTTTTCACTTAGCGACAAGCAGGAACCGGGCACACGATGTCAAATCTAATGGAGCAGGAGGTGGAAGAATGACAACCATACAGAATAGCATTATTGTCATAACCGGCGCTTCAAGCGGCATTGGCCTGTCTACCGCTCTGCTTGCGGCTCGGCAGGGGGCTACGCCTGTATTGCTGGCACGCTCTAAAGAGGCCCTGCACGCACTTGCACAGAAGATACGGCATGAAGCGCCGGAAGTCGGCTTTTATACATGTGACGTAACAAACATATCGCAGATCACAACAGTTGTTAAAGAAATTATCGAACGCTACGGTCGAATTGATGTCTGGATTAATAATGCGGGCTACGGTGCGTTCTCTTTATTTACAGAAACAGCACTGGAAGAAATCGAAGGAATGATGGATGTCAATTATTTCGGTGTCGTGCGCTGTACCAAGGTAGTACTGCCGCATATGCTGGAGCGGAGAAGCGGACATATTGTCAATGTTGCTTCGGTGGCCGGTAAGCTGGCTACACCAAAGTCCAGCGGATACTCGGCCAGCAAGTTCGCTGTCATCGGGTTTACGCAAAGCCTGCGTCAAGAGCTGCATGGCAGCGGGGTATCCATCTCAGCGGTAAATCCGGGACCTGTCCAAACGCCGTTTTTCGACCGTGCCGACCCGAGCGGGGGCTACCGGCGTAGCATTGAGAAGTTCATGGTTACACCAGAAGCGGTGGCACGTACAATTCTTCGCACAATTCACACACACGAAGCAGAAGCCATCATTCCGCGATATATGCGTGCCGGTGTTGTATTGTCGCACCTGTTTCCCCGCTTCTTTGAACGGGTTATCGCACCGCTGGTAAACAAAAAGTAACGAACTTTCCTGGATATTTTCTCTGATTATCTGTATCGAAAATGGACATAATGAAAATATAGGTTTAGAAAGGAGATGAACAAATATGGATCGCTTAGCTCTTATTCTTGTTATCATCGGAGCCATCAACTGGTTGCTGGTCGGGTTGTTCCAGTGGGATCTTGTAGCCGCGCTGTTCAACGGCGAAGGCTCATTCCTAAGCCGTATCGTATACTCTTTGGTGGGTCTTGCGGGACTGTACTGCATCAGCCTTCTGTTCCGCGAACGCCGTACAGCCTCTTAAATTTATGATTTAGCCGAGAACGCTCGTGACTTCAGTCATGAGAGGTTCAAACAGGGAATCTCAACGTAAAAAGCACCGATCTGTCGGTGCTTTTTACTATTCTGACTGGTTGTCCGTGAAATGTCAAAGCCAGCAATGTAAGCAATGGCCCTTTTATGTTCATAGCGGGCTTTTTATTATTTATAGATTCTTTTTACATCTTTCACAAACCACTCGATTCTACCGCAGCATTCACATGTAAGCGTGTGCGCTGTCCTGTTTACAAAGTCAAGCTTCAAAAATGTAAGAAACGCTGTATTTAACTGTGCGCCTCCTGTAATGAACTTATCATGCTTGCAGTGCGGACATACGACTTTAATGCCTTGTGCCTCATACTCTCCCGGTCCGATGGATTGCTTGACGTTTTTGGCTAGCATTTTCATAAATCGTTTGCTGTTGGACAATTCTCTCCCCCTCTTTTCTTACCATACAATTGTTCTTTTATTCACGGCCATTCCTTTCAAAACTAAGATAGCGTGTTCCTTGAAAGGTAAGTCTTCCTTTATCTTTTTCCGCTAACAAGCCATATTCCTTACCGGATATGCGAAATTCCATTCTATCTCCGCTCTCAACCTCAAACGTTGCGTAATAAGTTGTTTGGTTATGATGATGCATGCCATTATTATGATTATGTATGTGGTGTGAGGTATGGCTCCTTTTGGAAACAACGCAGGCATCAACAATTAATACCGGCTGTTTGTTGTTATTGATCCACTCACCAATGCCTTTGATAATACTTATAGAAATGAATACTAAAATCAATGCAAAGAATACGGGAAAAATTGCACTCATGAAATCGAACATGAACATAAAAACCCACTCCTCGCTTTCGTCTCCCTTCACCCTCTTGTAAATATTATACATGTGATTTAAAGGAATTTGTTGAGTCTATTCCTCTTAGCTATCTCGTATAAGTTCATTATTTTTTAATACAGGTTTTATCACCATTATACTCAGCTTTCCACACATCAAATATCTGCTTGTCTGTTATAAAGATAATTTTAAGAAAATCCATGAACCATTATTAAAACTAGACATTACAGAACTAATTCAGTAAGAAAACTTTACATCCCAAGTACATAATAATTCCAAACAAAATGTATGATAAAATAAAAATATGTAAGACAAAGAAGCGGAGGTAATGAAGATGTCTAACACATTGCGAACAGAGAGTGAAATAAAGCAAAGATATCAGACAACAATTCCTAAAGAAATTCGAGATAAAGCTAAGCTTGATATAGGAGACGAATTAATATGGAAGTATGATGAAATCCGAGATGAGATCATTGTTATACGGAAGCCTAAAAGATTTTCTGATGCATTGTGGGGGTTTAGGAAAAGAAATGTGGAAAAAAGAGAGTACAGACGAGTATGTTCGTAAGGAGCGCGAGTCATGGGAATGAAAGAAGTGTTATTAAATAGCACACGATTAGCGTTAGATACAAGCCTTTTTATTTACGCCTTTGAACAACATCCTCAGTATGGAGAAAATGTAGAAAAAGGCGAAGGCCTTTTTCTTCCTTGGATCTCATTTCTTCTTTCTCTCCTTCTTTCTTCGTGATTTTCACAGAAAAAAGAGAAGCCCTCTATAATAAGAGCGCTTCCCTCTTTGATCTTACTTACCTACGCCAATCTGAACACGATGCCGTGTCCGCCCTTCGGATACTCCCACTTGATGTTCTGGTACGGGCAGCCGATGCGACAGCTGCCGCACTCATGACATCCCTCATAACCGACCGCCATCCGCATGCCTTCCCATTTATACACCTCAGCCGGACAGAAAATGGTACAGAGCTTATCAGGACAGTTTGTGGCACAGATGTCGTGGTCCAACACATGCAGATGTGACTGCGTATCCGCCCGAAATCTCACCAGATACTGCTTCTCTTCAATGTTGTTCGTACGGGGTACGAGACTCATTATTTCATCACCTTCCATGCGCGATAAATGTCTTGCACCATAGCCAGTTTACTTTTACCTTCCATCAAACTCTTGAAAATATGCTTCTGTTTCTCCCTCTTCGGCACTCCGTCCACCGTGAAGAACTTGCTCGCCGCCTGATTAATCATCGGGATATACTCTTTAAAATACTGCGGATACGACTCAAATGTATGGGTCGCGTCTTTGTATTTTTTCAGATCCTGACCGACAAAGCTGTCAAGCAAGCGCTTACGGTACGTATCCAGCATGTTCTCTGAAAAATCGTTCGCTTCTTTGGCGAGAATAATCGTCTCTGCAGCCAGTCTCCCTGACGTCATCGCCATATTGCTGCCTTCACGATGAATGCTATTAACCATCTGACCCGCGTCACCGACGACCACGACCCCGTTCCCTACAATCTTCGGCATCGAGTGGAAGCCGCCTTCCGGAATCAAGTGTGCCGCATACTCCATCGATTCGCCGCCGCGAATCAACGGGCGCACGATTGGATGGCTCTTCAGATAATCCAGTAGATCGTACGGGCGCAGCTTATGCTTAATCATGCCCGACAGCGTGGCGCCAACACCGATATTAATGCTTTCTTTATTTGTATAAATAAAGCCTGTGCCGAGAATACCTTTGGTAGCATCGCCGAAAATCTCAATCGTAGTACCCTGGTTTGGTTCCAGATTGAAACGGTCCTCGATTTTCTCTGCCGGGAGGTTGATAACCTCCATGACGGCCAGCGCTACTTCTTCCGGCTTGAACTCCTTGTGGAAGCCAAGCGATTTGGCAAGCAGTGAATTTACCCCGTCAGCCAACACGACTACATCCGCATATACGTCTCCATCCGGACGGTCTGTACGCACACCGACAACTCGGCCGTCTTCCACAAGGCACTCGGTCACTACCGTTTCGTTAATGAGCAACGCGCCCTGCTCCACGGCCTTGTTCGCGTACCACTGGTCGAATTTGGCCCGGAGTACCGTAAAGTTGTTATATGGCTCTTTGGCCCATTCCAATCCTTTATATCCGCTTGTGAATACCGATTCTTCCCCAAGCATCCAGAATCGCTGCTCTACGACGGGACGTTCGACCGGCGCTTCCTTGTAGAAACCCGGGATCATCTCTTCCATCTGATGACGGTACAGCACGCCGCCCATTACGTTTTTGGCGCCCGGGTACTCCCCTCTCTCAATCAGCAGTACGTTTAGACCGGCTTTTGCCATAGTATATGCGGCAGACGTGCCGGCAGGCCCCGCGCCGACAACAATTGCATCAAATTTCTCAGACATGGACTGCTTCACCGCCTTTTACGACTTTTTTGAATGCTTCGATGAGCTTTGGTACCACTTCAAAGGCATCACCAACGATGCTGTAGGTGGCAACGCTGTGAATAGCTGCGTCCGGGTCTTTGTTAATCGCGATAATAAACTCGGAATTCTGCATGCCAACTATATGCTGTACCGCACCGGAAATGGCAATGGCGAAATAAATCTTCGGTGTTACCGTTACACCGGTCTGACCAATCTGATAATGGTGTTCAATCCATCCGGCCTCTACCGCATCCCGGCTTGCGCCGACACTGGCGCCCAGTACTTCGGCCAGGTCGTAGCAAAGCTGAAATCCTTTTGCATCACCCAGCCCTTTGCCACCGGCGACGATAATATGCGCTTCGTCCAATTTGACCCGGTTTCCGGTCTCACGCACAATTTCGAGTACCTTTGTCTGCAAATCATTCTCATGCATACCGAGCGGTTCGTGAATCAGCTTGCCCTGACGGCCCGGCTGCGGCTCCAGCGCCTTCATTACTTTTGAGCGAACCGTAGCCATCTGCGGACGATGGTTTTTACAGAGGATAGTAGCCATGATGTTGCCGCCGAACGCCGGGCGGCTCGCCTCAAGCAAGCGCTTCTCAGGCTCCACGTCAAGCATTGTACAGTCAGCGGTTAGACCGGTCGCAAGGTCTGTCGCCACCGCGCTCGCAAGGTCTTTCCCGTTGGTGGTCGCGCCGTACAGAATAATCTCCGGTTTGTATTTATTGCACAAGTCTACGGTGCCTTTCATATAAGTCTCGGAACGATAATCTTTCAAAATCGGATCGTCAATCATGTAGACAATGTCCGCACCATATTCGAAGCAGGTCTGAGCAAGCGGCTCAATCTGGTATCCGAGGACGAAGCCCGCAAGTGGTGTATTCAGCTTATCGGCGAGACGACGGCCTGCTCCCAGCAACTCAAGCGATACGCCGGCAATACGACCGTCCGTATGATCGATGAAGACCCAGACGCCCTCATGGTCGGCAAACGCATCCGTCCGCGCCTGCGGCTTCGATTCCGTTTTGGTTTCTACGGCAGCGGTTACTGCTTCAACCGGAACTTCCTTCTTCTCTTCCGGTTTTGCCTTCGATGCTGCCGGGGCAGGTGGTGGAGCCACTTTTGCTTTTGTCGGATTCGGCAGACTGATCGCCTCTGTCGGACAAACAGGAATACATTCCTGACACTCCTCACACTTCGCCGCATCAACTTCACACTTATCAGGACCTAAATACAGCGCACTGACCGGACAGGTATCTACGCATGTGCCGCAGGAAATACAAGCGGCGGAAATTGTAACAGCCATGTTATTTGCCCCCCTGCACAAGTAGTTCGCGTTTCTCTTTTAACAGGATATCAACCAGTTGGCTTACCTGCTGATCTATCGTTCCTGTGAGCCGTTTTCCGCCTTCTGGCTTCGGCGGACTAAACATCTTGCCAACAATTGTTGGCGATCCTTTAAGACCGAGCTGGGAACGTTCCACATCTTCTAAATCGTTAACCGTCCACACCGTCGGTTGATAGCGGGCGGCACGAATCATATTGGGCAGCGGTGAATATGGAACCTCATTAATCTCTTTCTCTACTGTCAGCAGGCAGGGCAACGACGATTCCAGTACCTCATATCCGTCTTCGAGCTTGCGGTGTACAATAATCTTTCTGTTTGCTTCATCGATCTCTACGATCTTCTTTACACCGGTAAGCGGCGGAATATTCATGCGGCGCGCAACACCCGGTCCGACTTGTCCTGTATCGCCATCAATCGCCATTTTGCCGCAGATAACAAGATCGAGCGGCTCTTCTTTCATAATGCGGTTGATTGCCCGCGACAGCGCATAGCTGGTCGCCAGCGTATCCGCGCCAGCAAACGCGCGGTCGGAAATTAAATATCCGACATCGGCGCCGATTTCCACACATTTCTTAATCGCAGCTACGGCCTGCGGCGGACCCATGGACAGAATAGATACTTTGCCGCCGTAACGTGCGCGCAGCCGTACCGCTTCTTCGACCGCGTGTGTATCATACGGATTCAGAATGGCCGGTACGCCCCGTCTGTCGAGCGTATTCGTTTTCGGATCGATCTTGATAATCTTGGTGTCCGGCACTTGCTTGACGCAAACCAGAATGTGCATAGAGAAGCCTCCTTGTGCAGAATAAATATATTGTGAAAAAAGGTACATACACAAGATGAGCCATGGTGAAAAACTAAGAAGAAAATGAAATGGTTTGAAAGCAATAAACAGAGAGCGCAAAAGACAGAATGTTCAGATTTTAAACAATATAATAATAGTATTTATTGTGGATGTAGTAGGAATATGAATGCGCGGAGCTTGTTTATATTTGTCGTGTATTATATTTTTATTCGGTGTTCCTATCCGGATTCCTGCTTCCTTTTTGTAAAAACACAAAAACACCCTGCAATTTTTTGAGAAATATGAGAAAAAGGACAATCCAACCGGATTGCCCTCTCAGCGCAACGAACGCGTCTATGCCCAATTTCCATTTCGGAATACAGGCTCTCTGGTTCCGTCCGCAAGCTCTCCGTCAATATTCATATCCGCGGAACCGATCATGAAATCGACATGGGTGATGCTTGTATTGAGTCCGTTTTGCTTAATTTCTTCCTGTGACATATTCTTTCCGCCTTCGATACAGAAAGCATAGGCGTTCCCGATCGCCAAATGATTGGAGGCGTTCTCGTCAAACAATGTGTCGTAGAAAATAATGTTGGAATTTGAAATCGGCGAATCATGAGGAACCAGCGCAATTTCTCCTAGATAGCGAGCGCCTTCGTCAGTTTCTATCAGTTGTTCAAGAATGTCCCGGCCCGTCTCCGCCTGAACATCCACAATTCGACCCTTCTCAAATGTCAGAGTAAAATTCTCAATAATATTTCCACCGTAATTGAGAGGCTTCGTGCTTCTAACCACGCCATTTACGCCCTCTTTCAGCGGAACGGTAAACACTTCTTCAGTCGGTATATTTGCTATGAAATCTACGCCCTTTTCGCTGACGGATCCGGCTCCGATCCAGATATGATTCGACGGAAGTTCAACCGTTAAATCCGTGCCAGGAGCCTGATAATGAAGATATTTATACCGTTTTCGGTTTAATTCATCGACTTTTTGGTGGATTGACGCACTGTGCTCCTCCCAGGCGCGAACAGGATCCTCCTGATCAATACGGACAGCCTTGAAAATTGCTTCCCACAGGGCATCGACCTGTTCATTCGCATTCTTATCCGGAAAAACTTTGGCCGCCCATTCTGGAGAGGGAACGGCGACAATGGACCAACTTACTTTATCGGCCGTAACGTACCGACGGAACGCCTCCATCCCCTTTCCCGACGCTTTGGTCGCTGCAGCAATTCGCTTCGGATCTACTCCTTTCAGCAATTCCGGATTGGATGAGCGAATGTGCAAAAAGCAAGCTCCTTCCTCCGCCATTTCTTCGTATCCTTTTCCTTTCCATAACGGAAACTCGTCAAATGCTTCATCCGGTGCCAAGTCATACTTGATTCTTGTGCTGACTTCGTCGTTCCATTCGATATGTACGTTTTTGGCACCGGCTTCGTATGCTTTTTTGACTACCCTCCGGGCAAAATCTGCCGCGCTAATGGGCGTATTCAACACCATCGTCTGTCCCGGCTGAACGTTAACACCCACTTTTACCGCCAATTCCGCATACTTATCTAATTTCTGCTCAAATGCTGACATAAAAACACCTCTTTTTTCTGTGAAAATCGTGAGAAAAGAAGGAGAGAAAGAGGAAAGGAGAGCCAGGGAAGAAAAAGGCGTTCG
>NZ_DFMZ01000057.1:16699-21171 GCF_002375825.1 Aneurinibacillus sp. UBA3580 | reverse complement strand
TCTCTTCTCTCTTTCCCTTCGTAGCTTTATTGCGCCAGCCAACTACCGTCGACAAAAACCGTCTGGCCGGTAATGAAATCTTCGGTTTCAGAGGATAACATCCGTATGGCTCCATGCAAATCGTCTGCATTCCCCAGCCGTTTAAACGGTGTTTTCCAAATTGAACTTCTGCATTTGCCGCATCTCCCCTTGTTCTGTTTTTCCGTTTCATTGTATTATTGTAAGAAAATGCAGTTGATTTATCATTTTATTTTAAATAGTTAAAACTGTATATACAAATCATCTTTATTATGGCGCACATCTATAACGGTACGGATGAAGTGCACCGTATGGTCGTCGCAAAAGAAGTACCCAAAATCATTCGGCTTATGGGGGAAATAAACATGGAAAACAAAGTGGAGTTTCTTGCTGTTCAGTCTGGAAAAGACGAGATTAACTGGTCAGCCGTACGCGAGTTTATCCTTGACGAGCTTGAAGATGTGCCCGATGCCCCGCTCAAAGTAAAGCAATTCTCAGCCGGCTATTCGAACCTGACCTACGCAATTGAAATGGGAGATTGGAAAGCGGTCCTGCGCCGCCCACCATTCGGACCGATTCCGCCGAAGGCACATGACATGAAGCGCGAGGCCGAGATTCTACAGCGGATCCACCCGGTGTTTCCGCTTGCGCCGAAGGTCTATCTGTACAGCGAAGACCCGGCTCTGATGGACCGCCCTTTCTATATTATGGAGCGCAAACAGGGCGTCGTATTAGATGACGAATTTCCGCCTGAATACGAAGCGAACGAAGAAACGGCCCGCAAGGTATCCGAAACAGTGGTCAACACGATGACTCAGCTGCATGCAATTGATTATGTACAAGCGGAACTGACCGATATCGGACGTCCGGACGGCTATCTCGAACGGCAGGTGCACGGCTGGATTAAACGCTATCACGCGGCGCAAACTGATGAGATTGCCGTTACCGGCGAAGTCGAGGCCTGGCTTGTGGGCAACATTCCCGCCTCCCCTGCGCCAACCATTGTGCACAACGATTTCAAACTGAATAACATGATGCTGGCGGCGGATGATCCGCGTCGAGCGACCGCCGTTTTCGACTGGGAGATGTGCACGATCGGCGATCCGCTGACTGACCTCGCCTCTACCATGGCCTACTGGACCGAGCCGGGCGAAGGGGAAACCGGGCTGACATCCATTACGACATTCCCCGGTTTCATTACACGGCGTGAATTCATCGATTTTTATGCGCAAAAAAGCGGACGTGACGTCGGAAACATTGATTATTACCTTACGTTCGCCTTTTACAAGGTCGGCGTTATTCTTCAACAGATCTATTACCGCTGGAAGCAGGGCGGTGTCCAGGACGAGAGATTTGGCAAACTCGACAGCGGCGTGTACAATCTAATGCATCAGGCGCACCGGGCGATGCGCCGGGAGCTATTATGAGAAAAATCCACGTTCTAACCCAAAAAGAAAGCCTCAACCCCGAACGGCTTTCCGGGTGTACCGCCGTTGTCATCGACGTACTGTATGCCACCTCTACGATCGTCACAGCGCTGCATCATGGCGCACGGGCCGTTATCCCTGTTCTGCATCGGGAAGATGCCCTCCAGACGGCCGCAGCTTACAGAGAAACCGAATACCTGCTGTGCGGAGAAAGCGGCGGCTATACGCTGGATCAGTTTGTGAACCCTGACCCGCTGGAGCTGGCCACAGCCGGGATACACGGAAAAACAATCATTTTCTCATCAACCAACGGTACGGTTGCATTGAAAAAAGCAGCGACCGCCCGTACCGTCTATGCTTCTTCTTTGCTGAATGGCCATGCGGTGGCCGATCATATCCGCAGAAGCAGCGAAGAGGGCTCCATTGTCATCATCTGCGCCGGTTCGAATGGCCGTTTTGCGCTCGAAGACATGCTAGGGGCCGGTTATCTTATACAGGAACTCACTCACCATAACCCGGATGATTGGCAACTCAGCGACGGGGCGTTTGCCGCGCGCGAGCTGTTCGCCTCATGCGCCGACCGCCTCTCTGATACGTTGCTTCAAACGGAAACCGGGCGCTTCCTTGAAAAGCTAGGAGGCGCAGAGGGCATCCTGCATGCTGCACAGGCCGGTACCCTACCGGTCGTCCCGCTGATGCACGGGGGGGCACTTATGCCTGAGAAGACGGCAAACAAGAGTCACTGATTAAATGTAAAACAAGCGGTTCAAAACAGGAGGCGAAACAAATGATTCACAGCATTTCTGATTACACTACCCTTCATAACGGTGTTCGTATGCCCTGGCTGGGCCTTGGCGTATATAAGACCCAGGAAGGCGAAGAAGTCGAGCAGGCGGTCAAAGCGGCGATTGAGATCGGCTACCGAAGCATCGACACAGCAGCTCTGTATCACAACGAGAGAGGTGTCGGTAACGCGATCAAGATGTGCGGTGTGCCGCGTGAAGAGCTGTTCATTACAACAAAAGTATGGAATTCACATCAAGGATACGATGCCACGCTGCGCGCATTTGAAGAAAGCCGTCAGAAACTCGGACTCGAGTATCTCGACTTGTATCTCATCCACTGGCCGGTAAAAGAAAAGTATAAAGACACATGGCGCGCGTTTGAAAAACTGTATGAAGACGGGCTTGTGCGCGCAATCGGCGTTAGCAACTTTCATGTCCATCACCTAAAAGATTTGCTGATGGATGCCCGCATTATACCGATGGTTAACCAGGTGGAATTTCATCCGCGCCTGACGCAAAAGGAACTCCTCCGTTTCTGTAAGGAAAAAGGCATCCAGATGGAAGCGTGGAGTCCACTAATGCGAGGGCGCTTGCTAGATGATCCGGTACTGAATAAGATTGGCCGCAAGTACGGTAAAACGCCGGCCCAGGTCATTTTGCGCTGGGATTTGCAGCACGGTGTCGTGACGATCCCGAAATCAGTGCATGCGGAGAGAATTGCTGCCAACGCGGATATTTTTGATTTTACACTAACTGACGAAGAGATGAATCAAATCGACGGGCTAAACCGCAATGAGCGCAGCGGCCAGGACCCCGATAATTTTCAATTTGATTTTTAACTGATGCTTGGATAAAAATTGTGCAAGGCGTCGGGCAAAACCCGGCGCCTTTCCCTTTCCGATCTCTTATGTTCTCTTTCCTTGCTTTTCATCCATCACGTATAGGCCATGCCCATTCTTGGGATAATGGATAAAAAACGCAGAGGTGAAAATAATGTGTCTCCTGCAAAAACAGCTTCGCACCCGCTTGAATAACGGCGTTCCCCGCCTATCATTCTACCGTATGATGAAAAGTGCCGAATTCGATGAATTATGCCGATTCTATACCCAGGACATGCTGACGTTTGAACAGCTAGAGCGCCGCGTCCGCTGCTTAGAGCGCCTCTTTTAGTCTTTTCCTCTCTATTCTATCTCTCTCCTCTCTTCTGGTATAAACCGGAGGGGAATTCGAACGTTCCGGGCACCGGGATGCTCGTCCTCTGTTTTTTCCAGCAAATATTCTGCATGGCGTAAAAAATAATGGAATGAACAGTTAGACAATAAAAATGCAGCGAGAAAGCCCCGCTACATTTTGTTCCGTCTGCATACCAGCTCCTCAAACCACTCTTCGTCTTTGCTGTCAAGCGCCATATCCAACAGCGCATTATAATCTTCATGTTCGAGCTGAAGCTCCCTGATTTTTTCCGCTACATCGAGAGGTACGCGAAAATGGCCGCTGCGCGCTAACGCGGAAGAAGAACCGTCTTTGACCGTCGGCACGAATACCGTCATCATCATCTGCGCCTTATTCATTTCTTTCACATAACCGGTAAGAAGCAATGTTTTCCCTTTGTCATTGTAAGGAAATTTCACCCATTCGCCTATGCTAAAGTGCTCCATACCTCCCATCCCCTTACCTGTATGACCATTTCAAATTCCTTTAGTAATATGGTAAGCAGGAGACAGGTCTTTGTTGCAAAACAATCTGGCAAAACAATAAATTTGGGTAAAGGCCCCCGCCTTTTTCACTATTGAAATCCCGTTCTCTTTCGTTTTCTCTCTTTCTCCGTTCCCTCATGGCTGGCGTTCCCTTTCATTCCCATTAGAACGGAGGGGCGTCATCGTCTTCTGCGCCTTCATATGCCGGGCGCTCCGTCTGCTTTTGTTCAATGCGTGCGAGCACGTCTTCGAGCTGGTCCGGGCGCAGCAGCTCGACGGGCGAGACCCCTTTCTCAAACTGGAATGTATCCCCTTCAATGAGCACAACATACCGGTCGCCAAGCCTGGCGATATGGATATTCTCTCCGAAATCGGCCAGCAACGCTTTGACCGAGATGTGATTGAGCTTCAACTTCATCTCTAAATCCGGTTTCCGCTCCACCAGTGCCGCTGTCGCTTCCGCAACCTGCTCGCTCGACCACCGCTCCTGCAGTTCACGTTTCTCGCTTGCGGCCCAAATTTCCATCGCTTCTTCTTCCTGCTGA